>NZ_JAGGOW010000104.1 GCF_018614135.1 Streptomyces sp. ISL-66 | reverse complement strand
GGACTCCAGACAGGACCTAGTAGCCGGGACCGTAGGGGTTCCATCCGCGCAGGAACGGCTGCAGATCATCGGCGCGCGGTTCGGGAATGTCCGGCAGACGGAGTGTCCCGTTGAGTGGGTTCAGGCGCTGCGCGTGGTCCGAGGCCCAAGCGACCATTGCCTCGGCTTCGTCTCTCTCCGGACCAATCGGCAGGGTCTGCGCGTGGAGGTGGAGGGCGTCGATGTACTCGGCGAGGCCCTCTGCGCGACGCCATGTCTTTTCTTGCGCTTCGAGTCGCTGGACGCGGACTGTCTCGGCGTAGTCGATCTTTGCCTGTTCCATCCGGCTTCCCACCGGAGCCGCTTCTCCCGTGCTGCCTCCAGGTCGGCCAGCCGTTTGCGTTCGGCAGCTTCCCCTCGGAGTTCCACCTCCTGCACGATTTCGGCGAGCTGGTCCTCAAGAGGTCGCGCGGCCGTATCGGCCCACTCGTCAGCCCTGTGCCGTAACCCGCCGCTGACGCAGATCCTCAGGCGTTCAGCGGGGGAGTGGTCGTACCGGGGAATACGGACCCAGGAGTGCTTCTCGGCGTCCGAGAGCTCCTCTTTCGTGAGGATGTGGTCGGCCCGGTCCTGTTCCTGCAGGATCAGGAAATCGCATCGCTGGCCCTGGGCTGTGATAGTGAAGTGGGGCGAGCCGCCTCGCCGGCGATGCGGAGCGGGTGCACTCTCGGCCGTACCGAACGCGCTGCCATACCCCAGCTTCTGCGTCGCGGTGAGCAGCGCGTGGATGAGGCGGAAGGCTCTGCCCTGCACGGCTTTGGGCATTGCCCCGTTTCACGATTCTGCCGCCGGCTTCGGCAAGCTCCTTCAGGAGCTGCTCGGTTACGGTCTTGGCCTTCTTTCGCGGGAGGGGGCTGCTTCCCGGCGATGACACAGGCGAGGCTGCCTTGACGCTGGGCTTCTCGTCCTCGGCTACATCAGGTGAATGGATTCCAGCCCGTGGAGCGGGCACGGTGTCTCTGCTGCGGGGCTGATCGGGGGGAGGGGATCCGTGGTCCAGGTATTGCTGGCCGGCCTTGGTGAGGGCGACGGACCACTGCCCCTGGCGCCTGGTGACTTTGACCAGTCCCCGGCTGTGAAGGGCTTGGCAGCTGAGTTTGTGCGCGGTCCCCTCCCATACGCCGTCAGGGCAGCCTTGGCCGACCCATTGCAGCACCTGTTGCTGCCATTCGTTTAGCTCTCGCGGCACCTGAACTCCCCACCGTGCGAATGCCTTACGGGCATGCTCTCAGTCGCACTCCGCCTGGCGCGGTCGAACGGGGATGGAGGCTGGCAGGCGGCGATGAAGGTTCGGACAGACGTAGGCATGGCCCCTTGTGGTGGCTAGGCTCGCAGTCGTTCGTTGGTGGCCGCCGTGGACGCTTGCTGGTCGGCCTGTGACGGGTGCTGGCCGTTTCGCGATCACCCGAGGAGGCGGCCGACGGGCGTACGAGGGCCGTACCAGCCTGACCAAAACAGCCTCGACGGCGGCTGTCCCTCCCTCGCGGGCGCCGATATACGCCTTCATCAAGGCGTCGGTGGAGGTCGCCGAGGCGAGCGAGGTCCGTGAGGCGCCCACCTCCTTCTCGGACCACTTCAGCCAGCCGCGCCTGCTCTGGCTCAGCTCGACTCCGACCGGGCGTGAACACATCGTCGCCGCCTGCACCTTCGAACTGAACAGGGTCCCCGTCATCTGATCCCGCCTAAGACGACGGGAGACTGGCCCGCCGCTCGGCGGCGGTGGGCCCGTTCTCATGCCGGCTCCGATGCGGTCGCGCAGCGTCTCGCGGTCACCGGGTCTACGCGGAGAGAGGCGCGATGCGGACGGCGAGGAGGACGGTGTCGTCCTCCGGGTGGGCGGGGGCGACGGTGCCGGCGAGGTGCTGCAGGACATCGTCCAAGGGGCTGTCGACGCTCGCTGCGGACAGACGGCGTGCGGCTTCGCCCACGGCGGCGTCGAGGTCCTGCCCGCGGTGTTCAACGAGTCCGTCGGTGTAGAGCAGCAGGGTGCTGCCCGGGGCCAGGAGCCGTGTGTGGGTGGTTCGAAGTCCTGGCGGCAGAACGGGGTGCAGGAGGATGTCGTGGGCCCGGAGTTGTTCGGCGGGCTCGGTGGGTCTGTCGGGGTGAGCGAGGAGTGGGGCAGGGTGGCCGGCGTTCGTCCAGGAGAGCTGCCAGTGGCCTGCGGGGCGGGGGGTGAGATGAGCGTGGACGAGGGTGCCGCCGGCAGGGAGGTCCAGGGTCTGGCACGCCTTGATCAGCGCCTCGACGGCCTCGTGCGGGGGGCGCCCGGGGTGGTCGATGTCGGCTTGCCGGAGCATGCTGCGGACCTGCCCCATGAGGGTCGCGGCGTGCAGATCGTGGCCGGTGATGTCCCCGACCGTTACGGCCCAGGCGCCGTGCGGTCCGGGCAGCGGGTAGAGGTCGTACCAATCGCCGCCGACCATGTCCTGCTGCGCGGCAGGCCGGTACAGGGCGGCGGTCTCCAGCCCGGGAACCCGCACGAGATCGGTGAGCATGGCCTGCTGCAGTCGCAGGGCGATGGAGACGCGCTCCTCCAGGTATGCGGCACGGTCCACGGCCCGGGCGGTGTAGTCGGCCAGTATCACCAGCACCGCCCGCTCGGGCGGGTCGACCACGTGCGGGATATCCCAGCCGAGCGCCAGTACACCGAGGACGCCCTCGGTGCCGACAAGCGGTACACACGCCAGGGTGTGCAGCCCCAGCGCGTCGAAGCCCGCCACGGCCTCGGGAGCGTACCCGTCCGTCATGGTCCGCCGGTCGGCGACGACCACTGTCCGCCGTTCCCGTACCGCCCGCGCACCCGGCCAGCCCGCATCGATCCCGTACCCCTCCGCCGGGGCCCTCCCCGGCGCCTCGCCCGCTTCGGGCCCCGCCACCTGCCGCAGCAGCCCGTCCTCGCCCACCAGAACGAGCCCCACGTAGGAGGGCTTGAGGTCACCACTCGCGAGCTCATTCACCCGCGCCCAGACGTCATCCAGCCCACTGGTGTCACCGAGGTCCTCCGCAGCCCGCAACAACAGTTGCGCACGGTTCAGCAGGACCTCCATCCGGTCGGCCTGGGCCTCGGCGAGCGAGGCCGCCTCCACGGCCGCTTCCCCCGTGCGCTGGACTTCATCGGAGCGCAGGCGCAACCGCATCTGGGCGCTGCACGCCGCGCCGACGTCGCGGAGATCACGCAGGTCTTCCGCGCTCCATGTACGGGGCCCGGCATCGGTGACGCCCAGTACGCCGAGAAGTTCTCCTTCGGGGCCGGCCAGCGGGACGCCCGCGAACGCGAGCCGGCCCCGGCCGTCCCCCGCCAAGGAGAGAGGACCGCCGAGCTCCGCCACCCGTCGGCACAGCGCTGCGGTCTCGGCATCGGTGGAACCGGCGGGCCAGCATTCGGCGACGGCAGAGCCGTCGCCGGGGACCCACACCATGGCTCTGGGCGCGGCCAGCAGGCGGGTGGCCAGGCGTGCGAACCGGTTCACCCTCTACCCCTCATGCGGACACCTGCCGTCCCGGCAGAGTCTGGACGGTCAGCTTAACGAATGGGGCGCCGTACCTCGCCCGGAGAGCTCATCGGTGGTGTCCCGCCCGGGCCGGGCGGACGGCGTAGGCACATCACCGATTGAGGGCAATCATCCGTTCCCGCCGAGAGGCAAGCCAGTGCGCGGGGTAAACGCGGTCGGGGCGGTCGGCCACGGCGCCCGGTACGGCGGAGCTTAGGAGGCACCTGTGGACGGGATCGTGCTGCTCAAGGAAGACCACAAGACGGTCGAAAAGCTGTTCAAGCAGTTCGAGAAGGCGGACGACGAGGCGCACGCGGAGAAGCGGAAGATCGCCGACCAGGTGATCGACGAGCTGACCACACACACCTGGATCGAAGAGAAGATCTTCTACCCGGCAGCTCGGGAGGCCGCTCCCGACTCCAGGGACCACGTTTTGGAGAGCATCGAGGAGCACCACGTCGTTCTGTGGATGCTCTCCGAGCTCAAGGACCTCGACGCGGCCGACGAGCGGTTCGACGCCAAGATGAGCGTTCTCATGGAGAACGTGCGCCACCACGTCGAGGAGGAGGAGAAGGAGTGGTTCCCCGACGTCCGCAAGACCATGGGCCGCAACCGCCTCAACGAACTCGGCGAGCAGATGGAGAAGGCGAAGAAGAAGGCTCCGGGTGAGCCCCTCGCCGTCCCGAGCGCCAAGAGCTGACCGCCCGCTCCCCGACCCGGCATCGTCGCGGGGATCGGCGGCCCCCATACTCTCCCCGCCCCCGTCCACTCCCCGTCATAAAGGTTTCGTCAGGGAGCGGGGCGTGCAGAGGACGCGGTCGGTAGTGGCCCCCACCTGGTCTGGCTCTCTGGGAGCTCGCTGGCTTGCGGCCTGTCTTTGCCACGGGTTCGTGGGCGTTTCGACGCTGGCATCGGTACGGATGAGGGGAGCACGGCTACTGCTCCGGGCGATTGGCTTGGCGATGTCCCATCAGCCGGCCTCCCGCAAGCCCGAGTCGTCATGCATCGGAGTATCGATGGCGAAGGCCCTTTCCCAGGGAAGAGATAGGGGCGGATATCGCTGAGCGCAGCACCATCACGTCCGTGACGGCAGCCGACCTCTCCTTGAGGAGGCGCCCGGCATCTCCGGGCGCCTCCACCCCCTCCAGCGCCCGAAGTTCCGCGAGCTGCTCACCTACGCCAGGCCCGGCGACGCCGTGCACATCTCCGAAACGTTCCGCCTCTCAAGCGGTACCGGACACGTGCTCGACGTACTCGACGTCCTCCACCGCGACCGCCTCGTCCTGCGCATCCACGACGGGGCGTTCTGCGCGATGGACCTCACCACCCACCACCCGCACACAGGCGAGCTGCTGTCCACGGTGAAGTTCATGGTGCAGACCCTCGCCGTCACCGGTGAACTCCAGCGTGAGCTGACGTACGACGCCCGGACCAGCCTCAGGGGTGGTAGACCGCGCCGGGCTTCGCGCCGCCCGGGGCCAGGAGCTGCGGCACCGTGACGAAGGTGTACCCGCGGGCCTTGAGCTCGTCGATGATGCGGGGGACCGCCGGCACGGTGCCGTCGTAGATGTCGTGGAGCAGGATGATGCCGTCCCGGGTGGCCTGCTTGAGGATGCGGTCGCCTATGAGCTTCGTGTCGGTCGTGGCGTAGTCGCTCGCGGTGGCGTTCCACAGGACCTCCGACAGACCGAGAGACTTGGTGACCTCGTGCACCGTGTCGTTGGTGCCGCCCTGCGGCGGACGCATCAGGGTGGGGGCCTTGCCGGTGACGGCCTTGATCGCGTCCTGGGTGCGGACGAGCTCCTCGCGGACCTTGTCGGCCGGGAGCTTGTCGAGGCGTTCGTGGGACCAGGTGTGGTTGCCGATCTCGTGCCCCTCGTCGGCCTCCCGCTTCACCAGGTCGGGGTGGGGCACGACGTGGTTCTCGCCCAGGAGGAAAAAGGTCGCGTGGACGCCCTTCTCCTTGAGGATGTCCAGCAGCTGCGGGGTGTGCGGCCCGGGGCCCGCGTCGAAGGTCAGCGCGATGCACTTCGCCTTCCCGCAGTCCACCCCCGGTTCGCCGCCCCCTTTGGCGGGCGGGAGGAGGGCCTGGGAGGCCGTGTTCTTTCCGTCCTTCTCGGCGCGGGCTTCCGCAGGGGTGGTTCGGCCTTGGCCGCAGCCGGTCAGGAACCCGCCGCCGACGACCAGGCAGAGCGCTGCCGCGGCTGCGACCCGCCGGCGGTGGGATCGGGTGGCCGGGCGGTCGGGGGAGCGGCCGTCGGTACGGCTGGTGCTTCGGAACATGGGGGGAGCACTCTCCGGGGCTGCTGACGGCGGGCGGAAATAGGACGGTTGAAGTCCGTCTGCCGGGAGTGTGCGGGGAACCACCCAAAGATCTACTGAAGAAGCCAAAGACCGTCTTCAGGAATCGGGGCGGTCGGCATGTCAGTCTTGGACGCATGAACGACGTCCTGGTCGTCGAGGACGATCCCCAGCTCGGCCCGGCGCTGCGCCGCGGCCTGACCGCCGAGGGTTACCGCGTCGAACTCGTCGCCCACGGCACTCTGGGACTGGAACGGCCCTGACCGGCGACCACGCGGTGATCGTGCTGGACCTCATGCTTCCCGGCCTGAACGGCTACCGGATCTGCGCCGCCCTGCGCGCGGCGGGCGTCGACACGCCCGTACTGATGCTCACGGCGAAGGACGGCGAACACGACGAAGCCGAAGGGCTGGACACCGGCGCCGACGACTACCTCGTCAAGCCCTTCTCCTCGGTGGTCCTCCTCGCCCGCCTGCGCGCCCTGCTGCGCCGCGGTGGCAGGGCCGGGGACGCGGGGTCGGTCCTGCGCGCCGGAGATCTGTGGCTGGACCTCGCCACCCGCCGGGCGGGCCGCGGCGCCTCGGAGTTCGCCCTCACGCCCAAAGAGTTCGCGATCCTCGCCTGCCTGATGCACACCCCCGACCTGCCCGTGTCGAAGGAAGCGATCCTCGACGAGGTCTGGGACCCGGCCTACACGGGCGGCACCGCCATCGTGGAGGTGTACGTCTCCGCGCTGCGGAAGAAGGCCGACGCCCCCTTCGGAACGCACACCATCGAGACGGTCCGCAGCCGCGGGTACCGGATCCGCTCCCGCGAGGAACACCGTGCCGGCTGAACCACCCCGTCCACGCGTCCCCCGCCGCCCGCCCGCGCTCATGCGGCGGCTGCCCGCCCCGCTGCGCACCGCGCTCGTGGCAGGCCTCGTCGCCCTCGTCCTGTTCGGCGGCGCCGCCTGGTGGATCCGTGGCCACGTCTACGACGCCGTCTACCGGGAGTCCGTGCAGCGCTCGGCGGAGCTGTCCGCGCGGCTCGCCGAGCAAGCGGCCACCGGCTGGAACGACACCTCCGTCGATCCCGGTGACGGGCCCTTCGTCCAGATCGACCGCACCGGGCGCACCCTCACCGCCGCGGGCGGCGCCCTGGACCTCGCGGATCTCGCAGATCTGCTCCCGCCCGCGCCGGCAGGCCCGGCCCCCGGCCACACCGTCGGCCAGTCCTCCAGCGGCACCGTCCACCTCGAAGGCGTCGACGAATCCGACCGGGCCCGCTTCCATTTCCCCGGCGGCGACCTGCGCTCTGCCTCCGGCGCAGGTCCCGAGAGGAGGGACCTGTTCGCGCACGCGGAGGCGCACTACCTCGAGCACCGCACCGTCACCGTGATCGCCAGGCCCGTGGTCACCCCCGCGGGCCGCTGCGCGCACCCCACCGAGCCCGACGGATCGTGCCGCTCCACGCTCTACGTTCTGGTGGCCCCCTACGTCGCCGAGTATGCGGCCGGAACCCTTACGGTCCCCTTGGCCGCGGGCGTCCCCGCGGCGGCGTTGCTCCTCGCCATGACGGCCTGGGCGGCCACCCGCCGCTCCTTGAACCCCGTCGAGGCGATCCGGCGGGAGGTCGCGGAGATCACCGACACCGACCTCGGCCGCCGGGTACCCGTCCCCGAGGGCCGCGACGCGATCCGCGCCCTCGCCTTGACGACGAACACCACCCTCGACCGGCTGCAGGACGGCGCCCTGCGCCAGAGCCGGTTCGTCGCCGACGCCGCCCACGAACTGCGCTCACCCCTCACGGCCCTGCGCTACCAGCTGGAAACCGCCCTCGACCACCCCGATGACATCGAGCCCTGCGAAACCCTCGAAGACGCGCTCGCCGCCACCCGCCGCCTCCAGAACCTCACCGAGGACCTTCTCCTGCTGGCCCGGCCGGAGCGGCCCGCCGCCCACTCCCTGGTCGACCTCGCCGGCCTCACCCGCGAACTCGTCACCGAGTACCGCTGCCAGGACCACCCCGTCACCCTCGCCTCCGCACCCGAACAGGCCCCGGTCCGCGGCGACGGTCTCCAGCTGCACCGCCTCCTGCGCAACCTCCTCGACAACGCCGTCCGGCACGCGCACACCGCCGTGGTCCTCGCCGTCACCGACGACGGCCGGACGTCCACGGTCACCGTCCACAACGACGGCATCCCGCTCACCCCCGAGGAGTGCGAGCGGGTCTTCGAACGCTTCACCCGCCTCGACGAAGCCCGCACCCGCGACGCCGGCGGCAGCGGACTCGGGCTGGCCATCGCCCGCGACATCGCCCGCCGCCACCACGGCACCCTCACCGCCCACCCGGCCGACCCGCCCCCCGGCACCACGTTCACCCTGCGCGTCCCCGCTACCCCCGACACGAACCACCTCGCCGCCAAGGCCGCCACCCCCGAGGGCTGCCTCCGGCGCCCTGATCCTCCCGGCCCTCACACCCCCATCGCCGCTGAGGACTGAGGGGGTGTAGTCGCGGTGTCATGGGGCCGGTGAGCTGGGGTGTTGCAGATCGTACGAGAACGGGTTTTGACCGCGGCAGTATGCCGGCGGTCAGCTGGAATTCCAGCCCCAAGGAGGAAGCGTCCCAGGCTGGGGCGGATCTCATTGAACTCGCCGATGAGCGAACGCCCGCGCAGACCGGCCGAGGCGATCCGCATGACATCCCAGACGGCGCCCGCGAAGATGATCAGCGCTCCGGTTTGCCTCGATGCCATGGACCGGCCATTTCTCTACCTGTCTGCCGTACGGGGAGGGCCGAATCTCCCAACAATTGGCAGACCGTCCAAGGCGGTACTGGGTGGTCGCGGCGCTGCGCCAGCCGGCACGCCCCGTACCCCTTTGACCGCGGCAGCCCCGGGGGTTCGGCATCAAGATTCCGGGCCACCCTGCCTCTGGGGTGATCTACCTTCGCACCCCTCCCAGGTCGGGAGGGAAGAACGGTGTCCGCAGGCCGGAGTTCTGTCGCTTCTGACTCCGAGCGCATACGGTCGGCGCGTGACCGGGCACGGGGCCTGGCCTTGGTGACGGGAGGGACCAGGCATGCAGGCGCCGAGGATGACGGTCCGCTTCGAGGCGGACGGAGTCTGTGTGGTTGTCTGCGCGGGCGAGTTCGACATGGACACGATTGGGGAGCTGGCCGCGGTATGTCACCACGATGCGGCCGGTGCGAAGCTTCTGGTGCTGGATGTCGTGCAGGTGGCGTTCGCCGACTCCTGCTTCCTCAGCCTCTTGGTGCGTCTGCGGAAGACTCGCGAGCTTGTGCTGGCGGGGCCGGTGCCGGAGCAGTTGCACAGACTGCTGGAGATTTCCGGGGTACTCGACCTCTTCGAGGTCCGCACCGGCTACACGTCGGCATAGACCACCGCCGGAACCGCTGCCTGACGATTCGGCCCCGCTGGCCGGATTCGGCGGCGGAGCCTGGTAGCGCGTCAGCAGGGCGTGGTGAAGGTGATGGTGATGGTCTTTCCGTCTTCGCGGACGTTGATGCTGGTGGTGTCGGCGAGCTGGTTGATCAGCCGCCATCCGAACCCGCCGGGCTGGGCGGGTGCCCAGAGTCGCGTCACGGGTAGCTGGGGGGAGGGGTCGGAAACCTGCACGGTGATGGTGCCGGGGCGGGCGGTGATGTTGAAGGCGCTGACTGTGCCCGCGTGCCGCAGGGCATTGGCAACCAGTTCGCTCACGGCGGTCAGTACGTCCTGCTCGCGGCCGGGCAGCGGGTTGGTCTCTGCGAGCACGTCACGGGTGATGTCCCGGGCTTCCGCGCAGTTGATGCCGACTCTTGGCGGGGCCGTCGGGATCGGGGACGCTTTCGACCGTTGTGCCATGCTGTGCGACTTCTCCCGCCTTCAGGCAGAAACAGCAGCCGGGTGCTGAACCGGTACTGCTGGCATGTGGTGTCCCCTTTTCGGGGGTTTGATGCGGTGCAGTGCCGAACAGGGCGGCACCTGGTGCAGAGGTCAGATTAACGCCCCTGATGCGCCGCAGATAGGGCCGGATCCGTCCCTGTGAGGACCGATCGGGCTTGCAGGGGCGGATTCGAGCGTCTGCGCGTAGGTGCCTTCAGTTTGTTGATCAGGCGTTCGACGGTGCTTCGTTCTTTGGAGAGACCTCTGGGATGACTGCCCTGACACCGCGTTTGCGCGGACAGGCGCGGTTGCCGCGGGATGAGTAGGCCTCGTCGCCGGCGATCGCGCCGGGCCTGGGGCGGGGACTGCCTACCGGCAGACGCCACCGTCTCGATCACCCTCTTGAACTGCTCCCGCAGCCGCTCGGGGTACAGGCCGTACCCGCCGATCGGCAAATACGGTCAACGCATTTCCACTGGGTATGGGTCGCATACGGGTCCGATGAGTCCGATTTCCGGAACCCACGCAGCACCGAGTGCGACTTCCACTTCCTCGTGTCTGTCTTGGTGTGCCGCCCCTACGGGACGGCAAGCAGGCAGAATAGTCATCATTTGCACTCTGGACTGCCCAGTCGGGCATTGATCAGCTGCGCAGCCCCTTCCGATAGCCGTGCTCGCCGTTCCGGGGCGTCGGCCCATTCGAGTTCCACACGTAGCGCTACCTCGGTACGCAGCACAGTTGCTCTGGGGACGGGTACCCGCTGCCCCGGCTTCTCCGTAAACGGCTGCAACTCCGACGCCGCGGCCAGGGCCTCCTCCGATACGCAGTGACGAAGCGAGAGAAACACCCGGGCAAGCCAGTCAGTCGGCACCTTCACCATAAAATCTGCCATGTCAGGATAACGAGCGGCCACAAACCCCGTGACACAAACTCCGGCCAAACTTCTCCCATCAGTCGAGTACACCGGGGAACCGCGGCGCACGGGCGAGTCCGCCCGGAGTGGATCCGTGCCCGCCAAGACGGCGGCGCCCGCGTGAACCTGACGGCCGTCTTCGGCCACACGTGGCCGCCCCCCGAGCTGGGGGCCGGTGTCTCCCCGCTCAACCCGCAGTCCTGAGCATGTGGACCGTCTTACGCCAGGTTCTGCTCTTTGACGAGGCAGGCGTATCGCGGCAACGCCGCCAGGCGGGATGGGCGGGGACAGGTTCTACCGGGGGAGGAGGGCGTTTGCGGTCTTGCCGCCGGTGGCCTGGTCGGTGACGGCCTCCAGCTGCTCGGCCAGGAAGTCTTCATCCATGCCGGAACAACGCAGGATCGCAACCCCCGGTCACCATCTGCCCGCACGGGGGCCGGCTCCGTCGCCGGGACGCTGTGCGTGCCCGCTCTGCCTCTCAGCACCTGCCCGTAGCGTCGAAGACCAGGGCTCGGAGCACCCGGCCTCGGCTGCGGCAGGGGTGCTGATCGCGATTGCGGCGGCGTCGTCGTTCAGGCGCCCCCCGGTGTGCCGGTGGAGTTCGTCGAGCAGGGTCTGCATGCGATGGTGCGCACCGGTGTGGCGGTGTTGCGCCACCGCGCCGGCGAGGTCGAAGAAGGCGCGCTGTCCGTCACGGGCCTCGGTGATGCCGTCGGTCGTGGCCAGCAAACACGTCCCCGGGGGCAGTTCGTGAGTCGCGGTCCCCAGCAGCCCGGGTGCGCCGACCCCGAGGCCCAGGAGGCGGCCGGGTCGCAGCTCCAGTTCCCGCACCCGGGCGTCGGGGTCGATGTGCAGGGGCGGTACGTGGCCGCAGTTGACCAGGGTCAGCCGCCCGTCGGGTCTCGCCTGGACCAGCAGTGCGCTCGCGAACCTGGCGTCCCCGGTCGACTCTTGACGCCGCATCAGCGACTGATCCATCCGGTGGGCCACGCAGGCGAGATCCTCTTCGAGGAAGGCCGCTTCCCTGAAGGCCCCCAGGAGAGTGACCGTGGCGTCGACGGCGGGCAGGCCCTTCCCACACACGTCACCGATGACCAGGCGCAGGCCGTGAGGGGTGTTCAAGGCCTCGTAGAAGTCACCCCCGACCTTGTTCTCCGCTCCTGCCGCGCGGTAGCAGCCCGCCACCTGGTATCCGGCGACGCATTCCGGCAGCGGTCGCAGCACCGCCTGCTGGACCTTGCCCACCGTGGCCCGAAGTTCGTCCAGGCGTCGCTGCTCACGACCGCGTCCCGCCGCGGACAGTGCGCCGGCCGCGGTACCGGCCAGGATCGCCGCGACCACGATGAAGAGGGAAGGGTGCCCCGCGGGCTCGTACCAGCGGAAGGCGGCCAGGGTGACGAGCGACAGCGCGCCGAAAGCGAGCACCGCGCGCCAGGTGTGGCTGGCCGCGGCGAGGGCCGGGACGGCTGCGAGGACCGGCCCCAGACGTACGTCCGGACTGGTCCAGAATTCCGCCACTACGCTCAGGACCCACAGGCCCCAGGGCAGCAGCTGGTGGATGCGCGTCGTCGCCGCGCGGGGCGTCGGTACTTCGAAACGTTGCACGTCAACGCCCTCCGGAATAGTGGGGCAGGGGGACAGCCCGCCGTGGATGCGGGGCGGACGACCGGCGACGGGACCCGGGCTGCGTCCGGTGCCGGCGGCTTGTCAACGCCTACCCAGGAGGCGGGCGCACACGTCAGGACCTTGGTCCTCGGACGGCCGAGCGGACATCCCGCCGCTCCGTCCCGGTAGGAACCGGGCAGTGTGCCCTGCAGCGCCACACCGCGCTGGACCGAATTCCCGGTCGCCCGTGGCGTCGCGTCACGGGTGACGGGGTCGCCAGGAGTCCGAAACATCTAGCCGCTTTCACCTTGCACAAGCCGTCCGAGCTTGTCCAAGTCGCAGGCCGGCTCTCGACGGCGCCGCGCAGCCCGGCTGCCTATGGAGGACCGCAGCCCCTCTGAGGGGGCTGGTGCGGCCAGAGACACCCATCACGCCGGCGGCCCTGTTCATGGCCTGGGTGCGTCGACGCCCTCGGTCGGGGCAGACGGCAGAGCATGCCCGGACTTCAGGTGCGATCCGCCAGTCACGTCTCCGCGCCCTCACTACCGACCCCGGTACGGCGGCGGCCCGGTCATCGGAGCCGGCGTCCCGGCTGGGCGAAATCGGCGGGCCGCCTGCGCCGCCGCTACCAGATCGGCCGCGAGGTGACATTCTGTGTCGCCCCCATCCCCGACGGGCCGGACTCCAGCGGGCACTGCCTGCTCTTCGTCCACGTCCGCAAGATCGTGGGGCTGCTGCCCTACCGGGTATGCCTCGCCTGCGCCCAGGCCGTCATCACCGACATCGCCAACGACGAGCATCTCCGCACCGCGAGCCTCGCCACCCGAACCCTCGCCCACCTGCGCTTCCGCCATCCAGGAATGGCGTGGAGCAGCACCCTCGACCTGACAGCCACGTGCGGTCTGACGCGCGGTGTGCGGCTCCCGGTGACGTCGGCAGAGGCTGCGTGCCGGCACGCCCACGCCCGGGCAGTGAAAGCGGCGACGGAAGCTGCCTGACACGAGCGTTCCTTGGACGCCGAGGCCGGCCCGGTCCGCCGTGGCGCGCTGCTTCAGCCGTTGAGGGAAAGGGCCCTGCGGTGCGCACCGCATGGATGACCGCGTCGTGCAGGGCGCGGCCGGCATCTTGGTCCGGGCATGGCAGGGGGCTGCCGGCGAGCGGCAGCCACTCCGAAGCGCCGCTGCACGGTGACGTAGGCCAGCCCTTCGGCCTCGTACCAGGTGGTGTGAATGTCGAGCTCACCGTGCAGGATCGGTCCGCCGGCGCCGGTCTGCACGCCATCGCCGCCGGTGAAGATGCTCGGCGGCGAGAGCGGCATGATGGGGCGCCCCCGTCGGCGCCCTGTTCTTCGGCATCCTGATCGCCGCGATCGTCGGCATCGTGCTTCTCGGCGGCATCCGTTCCACGCGCCGATTGCGCACTCCGCCGTCAAGACCGAGCACCCCGCCAGCGAGGGGCCGGCCGCCCTGCTGGAGGCGTTCATCGACATGGTCGTGTCATCTGCACCCATGACCGCTTGGCAACGGCGTCGCGAACTCCGCGAGGTTCGCCACGCGGAGTGTTCGGTTGAACGGATTCACTCGTTCGACAGCCGGGCTCGCGGCTCAGGAACCGGCGGGTGCGGTCTGGTGCAGGCGTGTGCGGAGTGTTGCGGCGAAGTCCTCGGCGCGGGCCAGCTGAATCCGGAGCTTGTCTACCTGCTCGGTAGCGGCCTGCTCGTACTCGCGCACACGCTCGAGCAGGGCGCCGCGCGCATCGGTGTCGAGTGCGTCATCGCCGTCCAGGCAATCGGTGGCGGCCAAGAGGTCGCGCATCTGGTCGAGGGTGAAGCCGAGCGGCTTCATGCGGCGGATGACCATGAGCCGCTGCACGTCGGTCTCGGTGTAGAGGCGGAATCCGCCCTGGGAGCGGGCCGAGGGGACGACGAGGCCGGTTTCCTCGTAGTGCCGGATCGTGCGCAGCGACAGCTCCGTCCGCGCGGCGACCTCGCCGATCTGCATGTGCTTGCCGTCCACGCCCGTACTCCTGGCCCTTCCCATCGTGGTGGGCCGCGTCCTGTGACCCCACCGATCTCTACTCTAACGTTAAGGTAGAGTTGCTCGTGAGCGGGTGGTCCTTTGCCTCCCGCGGTGCAGCCGTGTCGGGGCCGATGGTGCCCCTAGCGAAGATCCGATTCCGCAGGAGTCAAGCATGCGCGAGCCCATGACGCCCAGCGCTGCCGCCTGCCCACCGTGATGCTTCGCTTCGGATGCGAGCTGCCCGGCCGCGTACCGCGCAGGCCCGCCGCATCCATCTTTCCGAACTTCCGGCCCGCCTGATCTCGGGCCGACCGCGGGGTGCCGGCCCGGCCGCTCCGCGTTCTCCCGCACACCCCGGCCTGCCCGGAGCGGGTGTGCCCGAGCACGACAGGTCCTACTCCCTTGTCTTCTGCTTCCCTGACGTCCCCCGCCGCACGCCTGCGCGGCCTGCGCCCCGACTGGCTGAACAACCCGAAGGTCTGGCGCACCGAGGTCCTGACCGGCCTGGTTGTCGCGCTCGCCCTGATCCCCGAGGCGATCTCGTTCTCGATCATCGCCGGGGTCGACCCGGCGGTCGGCCTGTTCGCGTCGTTCACGATGGCCGTGGTCATCTCGGTCGTCGGCGGCCGACGCGCGATGATCTCCGCCGCCACTGGCGCGGTCGCGCTCGTGATCGCGCCGCTGAACCGTGAGCACGGCTTCGGCTACTTGGTCGCCGCGGTCATCCTCGCCGGCGTCATCCAGATCGCGCTCGGCGCGCTGGGCGTCGCGAAGCTGATGCGGTTCGTCCCGCGCTCGGTGATGGTCGGCTTCGTCAACGCCCTCGCCATCCTGATCTTTATGGCGCAGGTCCCGGAGATGACGGACGTTCCATGGCCGGTGTATCCGCTGATCGCAGCCGGCCTCGCGCTGATGGTGTTCTTCCCGAAGGTCACCACCGTGATCCCGGCCCCGCTGGTCTCCATCGTCATCCTGACCGTCATCACGGTCGCGGCCGCGATCGCCGTGCCGACCGTGGGCGACAAGGGAGCCCTGCCGTCCTCCCTGCCCGTCCCGGACCTGCCGGACGTGCCGTTCACGATGGACACCCTGACCACCATCGCCCCGTACGCATTCGCGATGGCGCTGGTCGGCCTCATGGAATCCCTCATGACGGCCAAGCTCGTCGACGAGATCACCGACACCCACTCCTCCAAGACCCGCGAGTCCATCGGCCAGGGCATCGCCAACATCGTCACCGGATTCTTCGGCGGAATGGGCGGCTGCGCCATGATCGGCCAGACCATGATCAACGTGAAGGTGTCCGGCGCCCGCACCCGCCTGTCCACGTTCCTGGCGGGCGCGTTCCTGATGGTGCTGTGCATCGTCTTCGGCCCGGTCGTCTCCGACATCCCCATGGCCGCCCTGGTCGCCGTGATGGTGATGGTGTCGTTCGCGACCTTCGACTGGCACTCCATCGCCCCCAAGACCCTCAAGCGGATGCCGGCCGGTGAGATCACGGTCATGGTCATCACCGTGGTCTGCGTAGTCGCCACCGACAACCTGGCCATCGGCGTCGTCGTCGGCTCGGTCACCGCGATGGTCATCTTCGCCAAGCGCGTCGCCCACCTCGCCGAAGTCACCCCCGTCACCGCCCCCGACGGCACCAGTGTGATCTACACGGTGACCGGCGAACTGTTCTTCGCCTCCTCCAACGACCTCGTCGGACAGTTCAACTACACAGGCGACCCCGACAAGATCGTCATCGACCTGTCCGCGGCCCACGTCTGGGACGCCTCCTCGGTCGCAGCCCTGGACGCCATCGAGACCAAGTACGCCCAGCGCGGCAAAACGGTCGAGATCACCGGTCTGAACGACCCGAGCGCCGACCTCCACGGCAAGCTCACCGGCGAACTCGCCAGCCACTGAACCCACGTACGCGCATCTCTTTTATCGTTCTCAGCCAGCAGTCCCGCTGTCCTCACCGCGAGTGTGCCTTTGCGTCTACCTCTGATCTTGGCCAGT
>NZ_JAGGOW010000103.1 GCF_018614135.1 Streptomyces sp. ISL-66 | reverse complement strand
GACCGGGGCCGGCGCGGCCGGAGCCTCGGCGACGGTCTCGGCGGTGGCGGGGGCGGCAGCCGGGGCGGCGGCCGCGACCGGCGCGCCCGAACCGTCGTCGATGACGGCCAGCTCGGCGCCGACCTCGACGGTCTCGTCCTCGGCGACCTTGATGGAAGCCAGGATGCCGGCCACGGGGGACGGGATCTCGGTGTCGACCTTGTCGGTCGAGACCTCGAGCAGCGGCTCGTCGGCCTCGACGCGCTCGCCCTCGGCCTTCAGCCAGCGGGTGACAGTGCCCTCAGTAACGCTCTCTCCGAGCGCCGGAAGGGTTACGGAAACCGACATGGTTTCAGTTGCTCCTAACGAATGTGCGGAAGTGGTCGTCGCGCCCGTGACGATTAGTCGTGGTTGTGCAGCGGCTTGCCGGCCAGCGCGAGGTGCGCCTCACCGAGGGCCTCGTTCTGCGTCGGGTGCGCGTGGATGAGCTGCGCGACCTCGGCCGGCAGGGCTTCCCAGTTGTAGATCAGCTGGGCTTCGCCGACCTGCTCGCCCATGCGGTCGCCCACCATGTGGATGCCGACCACGGCGCCATCCTTGACCTGGACGAGCTTGATCTCGCCGGCGGTCTTCAGGATCTTGCTCTTGCCGTTGCCCGCGAGGTTGAACTTCGCGGCGATGACCTTGTCCGCACCGTAGAGCTCCTTGGCCTTGGCCTCGGTAATGCCCACGGAAGCGACTTCGGGGTGGCAGTACGTGACGCGCGGGACACCGTCGTAGTCGATCGGGACGGTCTTGAGACCGGCCAGACGCTCCGCTACCAGGATGCCCTCGGCGAAGCCGACGTGCGCGAGCTGGAGGGTCGGGACGAGGTCGCCGACCGCCGAGATCGTCTCCACGTTGGTCTGCATGTACTCGTCGACCAGGACGTAGCCGCGGTCCATCGCGACGCCCTGCTCCTCGTAGCCCAGACCCTGCGAGACCGGACCGCGGCCGATGGCGACCAGCAGCACCTCGGCCTCGAAGGTCTTGCCGTCGGCGAGGGTGACCCGTACGCCGTTCTCGGTGTACTCGGCCTTGTCGAAGAAGGTGCCGAGGTTGAACTTGATGCCGCGCTTGCGGAACGCGCGCTCCAGGAGCTTCGAGCTGTTCTCGTCCTCGACCGGCACGAGGTGCTTGAGGCCCTCGATGACGGTGACCTCGGAACCGAAGGACTTCCACGCCGAGGCGAACTCGACGCCGATGACGCCGCCGCCCAGGATGATCGCGGACTCGGGCACGCGGTCCAGGACCAGGGCGTGGTCCGAGGAGAGGATGCGGTTGCCGTCGATGTGCAGACCGGGCAGCGACTTCGGCACGGAGCCGGTCGCCAGCAGGACGTGGCGGCCCTGGACGCGCCGGCCGTTCACGTCGACGGAAGTCGGCGAGGAGAGGCGGCCCTCACCCTCGATGTAGGTCACCTTGCGGGAGGCGACCAGGCCCTGCAGACCCTTGTACAGGCCCGCGATGACGTCGTCCTTGTACTTGTGGACACCCGCGATGTCGATGCCCTCGAACGAGGCCTTGACACCGAACTGGCCGGCTTCGCGGGCCTGGTCCGCGATCTCGCCCGCGTGCAGCAGAGCCTTCGTGGGGATGCAGCCGTTGTGCAGGCAGGTGCCGCCGAGCTTGTTCTTCTCGATCAGGGCAACGTCGAGACCCAGCTGGGATGCGCGCAGCGCCGCGGCGTAACCGCCACTGCCGCCGCCGAGGATCACTAGGTCGAAAACGGTGCTGGCGTCGTTCGCCACGTCACGTCCTCCATGCATGTGCGCCGAGCACCGGTCCTCTGTGACCGGGCGGCGGCTGGTATACGGCCGCTTGTTTCTTCGGCCCTGTGGTGGGGGCCCTGTCCTGCCGAGAACCCATCTTCGCATTTGTCGGCGGAACGCGGGACGCCGGGCCTGCCCTGGGACAGGTCGTTCTGCCCGAACCGGGGGTTACCAGAGCGTAGAAACATACGGATTTCGTCGAGAGTGAACAGGCCCCGGACCCGATCAGGAAATCTGATCGGGTCCGGGGCCCGCTGTTATCCGGATTTGCCCGGGTTGCCCGTGGTGACCGCCTCGGGCCGGGGCGCCCGAGCGCCTCAGGACCGGGTCGCCCGGCTCCCGCGGGACTCGAGCGTCAGCCCAGGTCGCCCGTGGCCGTGCGCTCGGCGAGGCGCACCAGGGTGCGCACGGCCGAGCCGGTGCCGCCCTTGGGGGTGTAGCCGTACGGGGCGCCCTCGTGGAAGGCGGGGCCCGCGATGTCGAGGTGGGCCCAGGTGATGCCCTCGCCGACGAACTCCTGGAGGAAGAGGCCGGCCACCAGGCCGCCGCCCATCCGTACGCCCATGTTGGCGATGTCGGCGGTCGGGGAGTCCATCGACTTGCGCAGGTCGGCGGGGAGCGGCATCGGCCAGGAGGCCTCGCCGACCTCCTCGGCGATCTCGTGGATCGACGTGCGGAAGGCGTCGTCGTTGGCCATGACGCCGAAGGTGCGGTCGCCCAGGGCCAGCACCATGGCGCCGGTCAGGGTCGCGACGTCGACGATCGCGTCCGGGTTTTCCTCGGAGGCCTTGGTCAGCGCGTCGCCGAGGACCAGGCGGCCCTCGGCGTCCGTGTTGAGGACCTCGACGGTCTTGCCGCTGTACATGCGCAGCACGTCGCCGGGCTTGGTGGCGGATCCGGACGGCATGTTCTCGGCGAGCGCGAGCCAGCCGGTGACGTTGACCTGGAGGCCGAGCTTGGCCGCGGCGACCACGGAGGCGAAGACGGCGGCGGCGCCGGCCATGTCGCACTTCATCGTCTCGTTGTGGCCGGCCGGCTTCAGGGAGATGCCGCCGGAGTCGTAGGTGATGCCCTTGCCGACGAAGGCGAGGGTCTTCTCCGCCTTGGCGTGGGTGTAGGAGAGCTTCACCAGGCGCGGCGGGTTCTCGGAGCCCTTGCCGACGCCCATGATGCCGCCGTAGCCGCCCTTGACGAGCGCCTTCTCGTCCAGGACCTGCACCTTGATGCCGTTCTCCTTGGCGGTCGCGGAGGCGACCGCGGCGAAGGCCTCGGGGGTCAGGTCGTTCGGCGGGGTGTTCACCAGGTCGCGGGCGATGTTGACCTCGGTCGCGACGACCGTGGCGCGCTCGGCGGCGGCCTTGTGCTCCTTGTCGCGCGGCTTCGCGCCGAGCAGGGCCACCTCGGCGAGCGGCTGCTTCGGGCCGTTGTTCTTGTCGCCGTTGGCGGACTTCTTCTCGCCGCCCTGGTAGGCGGTGAAGGCGTACGCGCCCAGCAGCGCGCCCTCGGCCACGGCCGTGACGGCGGAGGCGTCGTCGAGGGGGAGGGCGAAGCCGGCCTTCTTGCTGCCGTGCAGCGCGCGGGCGGCGGCACCGGCGCAGCGGCGCAGCACTTCCTCGTCGTACGACTCGTCCGCCTCGGGTACGGGGCCCAGCCCGACGGCCAGCACGACCGGGACCTTGAGGCCGTCCGGGGCCGGCAGCTTGGTGATCTCGCCTTCGGCGCCCGAGGCCCCGAGGGCGTCGAGCACGGCGGCGAGCTTACCGTCGTACGCCTTGTCCACGGCCTCGGCGCCCGGGGCCACGACGGGACCCTTGGGGCCCTTGGCTACGCCGACGACGAGGGCGTCGGCGCGCAGCGTCGCCGGTCCGGCAGTGCTGAGAGTCAGAGCAGTCACGGTGGTGAAGTCTCGCTTCCGTTTTGGAGGTGTGGGCCGAGTGGGTGGACGGCCATCCGTAGCGATCGTATTCGGGCCCGATGTCCGCCGGAAATGAGCCTACGCGTACGCACTCGTCCGCACGCCACTCGAAGGTTTGGCAAGTTGTTCGATCAAGAGACCGTTAGATTCACCCATCTGTGGCCTCTGTTCCAGGTTTGCCCCTTAGGCCTGACGAGGTCCGAGAGACTCGGGCCAGTCCCGCGAAGGGACAAGGGGACGTCCGTCATATTCCACAGAGCCTCCCCGGCCCGGCCTCACGCCACGGGCCGAAGTCGAGGACGCCTGCGGGGGGAAAGGCCGAAAATGGTCAAGAAGAACCGGATGAACAGGCTCGCCGCCGTCTGCTTCGCGGCTGCCATAGCATCCGTCGCGCTACCGGGAGCGGCCGCTGGGGCGGCGGTGACTCCGCGCGTCGACCTGAGGGTCCTCGTCGTCGACGACGGCGGCAGCTCGGTCGAGGCGATCACGGCGGAACTCCGGGACACCGGAGTCCCGTACACCCGCGTGGACCTGGGCAGCGGAAGCCGCCCGGTGGTCAACGCGGCCTTCCTCGCCGACACGGTCGACGGGCGGCCGCGCGCCAAGTTCCAGGGCGTGGTGCTGCCCAACGAGAACCCGTTCGGCGCGGGCTCGGCCGAGATGGCCGCGCTCACCGCGTACGAGACGGCGTACGGGATCCGGCAGGTCGACGCCTACACCTGGGCGCACCCGGGCGTGGGTCTGGAGTACACCGACAACGGGGGCTTCAGCGGCGCCCTCGACGGCACCCAGGCGGCCGTCACCGCCGCCGGCAAGACGGGTCCCTTCGGCTACCTCGGGGGGCAGGTCGCCTTCGAGGACAACTCGCCGCTGATCCCCGAGAGCTACGGGTTCATGGCCAAGCCGAGGACCGGCTACACCAGCTACCTCGACGCCCCGGTCGGCTCCGGGCGGGCCTCGCTCGTCGGCGAGTACACCCACGACGGGCGCAGCGAACTGGTCGTCACCTTCGGCTACAACCAGTACCAGCAGCAGTTCCGGCTGCTGGCGCGCGGCATCGTCGAATGGGTCACCCAGGGCGTCCACCTCGGCCAGGAGCGCAACTACTTCGCGGTCCACGTCGACGACGTCTTCGCCCCGGACGCCCGCTGGAGCAAGGAGCTCAACTGCACGCCCGGCGACTACGCCTGCGCGGGCGGCGAGGGCCAGGAGTCCAGCATCCGCATGACGGCCGCCGACGCCCAGTACCTGGCGCAGTGGCAGACGTCCAAGAACTTCAAGCTCGACCTGCTCTTCAACGCGGGCGCGGGGGAGGAGTGGAAGGCGGAGCACGGCAACACCGACGCCCTGACCGCCCAGCTGATCGCCGACAAGGCGAAGTACCGGTGGATGAACCACACCTACACCCACCCTTTCCTCGGCTGCGTCCAGGACACCACCACCAGCCCCTGGACCTGCACGAAGAACGCCACGGGCGCCGTCAACTGGATGAGCCGCGCCGAGATCTCGGCGCAGATCCGGGACAACAACAACTGGGCCGCCTCCAAGGGCATCACCACCGACCGCTCCGAGCTGGTCACCGGTGAGCACTCCGGCCTCAAGACCCTCCCGCAGCAGGGCCAGGACAACCCCAACCTGGCCGGCGCGCTCGCCGACAACGGCGTGCGGTGGGCGGGCAGCGACAACTCCCGCGAGCCCGCGCAGCGGCCGGTCGGCGCCGCACTGACCGTCCCCCGGCACCCGATGAACGTGTACTACAACACGGGCACCAACTCCGAGATGGCCGACGAGTACAACTGGATCTACACCAGCCGGGCCGACGGCGGCAGCGGCATCTGCGAGGACAACCCCGCCACCTCCACCTGCCTGCCGGCCCCGCTCGACGCCAACACCGGCTACCTGAACCACATCGTCCCGGCCGAGGCCAGGACCGCCATGCGGCACGTCCTCACCAACGACCCGCGCCCGCACTACGTCCACCAGAGCAACCTCGCCGAGGACCGCACCCTCTACCCGGTGCTCAACGAGGTCCTCGACTCCTACCGCACGCTCTACGCGCCCAGCGCGCCGATCGTGAACCAGAGCATGAAGGACACCGGCGTCGAGCTCCAGCGCCGCGCGGCCTGGAACGCGGCGATCGCCGCCAACCAGGTCAGCGCCTACCGCATCGGCAAGGACGTCACCGTCAAGGCGCCCTCCGGAGTCATCGCCCCGGTCACCGCTCCCACCGGCACCAAGAAGCAACTGCTGCTGGGCACCGCCGACTTCGGCACCGCCTATGCTGGCTCCCGCTCCACCTGGACCGCCCCCGAGCTGCTCCAGAGCGCCGTCACGCTGCACATGCCCTGACGGCGGACGTGCACGCGCCCTGACGGCGTACGTGCTCAGAGGACCACGCGCCCTGACGGACCACGCGCCCCGACGGCGTACGTGCCCCGGACGCTCCACCGCCCCTGAACCGCCCGGGGCCGACCAAGCCAGCCACGAGCACCACCTAGCGCCGGCGTTCCGCGATTCAGGGGCGCCGGCCCCTTTTCCGTCCTTGGGGGGACACACCACATGAGCCATGGGCGCCATGTCACCATGCTCACCGAAGGCACCTACCCGCACGTCCACGGGGGCGTCAGCACCTGGTGCGACCAGTTGGTACGCGGCATGCCGGAGGTCGACTTCAACGTCATAGCCCTGACCGGCTCGGGACGCGAGCCGGTCACCTGGGAACTGCCGCGCAACGTCTACCGCCACACCGTCGTACCGCTCTGGGGGCCCGCACCGGCCCGTGCACTGCGCTCCAGCCTGCGGGGCAAGGCCCGGCGCCGCTTCACCGAGACCTACGAGACCTTCCTGCTCTCCCTGCTCGACCCGGCCCGCGGCGGATTCTCCGAAGCCCTGCGCGAACTGACCCTGCTGGCCCGCGCCGGAAAGCTCGCCCCGGCCCTGCGCTCCGAATCGGTCCTGCGCCTGCTGATGACCGTCTGGACCCGCCCGGGCCTGGCGACCGCCGGCGCCGAGCCCACCATCCACGACGCGCTCACCGCCACCGACCTGCTGGAACACGCGCTGCGCCCGCTGTCCGTGCGGATCCCGCCCGACAGCGTCGCCCACTCCGTCAGCAGCGGGCTGGCCACCCTCCCGGCGCTCGCCGCGAAGTACCTCGACGAGGTGCCCTTCCTCCTCACCGAGCACGGCATCTACCTGCGCGAGCGCTACCTCGGCTACCGCAGCGGAGCCGAACAGCGCTGGCCCGTCAAGGCCCTCATGCTCGGCTTCTACCGCGAGCTCAACACCGAGGGCTACCGGCAGGCCGACCTGATCACCCCGTGCAACCAGTACAACCGCCGCTGGGAGGAGCGCGGGGGCGCCGACTCCGAGCGGATCCGCACCGTCTACAACGGCGTCGACACCCACGCCTTCCCCGAGGCCGGTCCCGAACCGGACGTGCCCACCCTCAGCTGGTGCGGCCGCATCGACCCGATCAAGGACCTCGAAACCCTCGTCCGGGCCTACGCGTTCATGCGCGAGGAACTGCCCGCCCTGCGGCTGCGCCTCTTCGGCCCGGTCCCGGAGGGCTGCGAGGAGTACAAGCTCACGCTCCAGAAGCTCGCCGCCGAACTCGGGGTCGGCGACGGGATCTCGTACGAGGGCCGCATCACCGACGTCGCCCGCGCCTACGCGGCCGGCTCCATCGTGATGCTCTCCTCCATCAGCGAGGGCTTCCCCTTCTCCATCATCGAAGCCATGTCCTGCGGCCGCACCACCGTCTCCACCGACGTCGGCGGGGTCCGCGAGGCCGTCGGCGACACCGGTCTGGTCGTCCCGCCGCGCGAGCCCGAGACCATGGCCCGCGCCACCCTCGCCCTGCTCCGCGACGACGAACGGCGCGCCGAGCTGGGCCGGATGTCCCGCAAGCGGGTGCTGGAGAAGTTCACCCTCCACCAGTCCGTCGACGGCTTCCGGCACATCTACCGCGAACTCACGGGCCAGCCCGTGCTGCCCGTTCACGTGGGCGACGAGTGGACCCGGCGCCTCGCCGACCCCTGGTACAAGGAACTCGCCGCCGACGGGAGCCTGTGGTGAGCGGATCCCTCTGGCTGAAGGTCCCGGGCGGGGACACCCTTCCCGCCATCCCGAGGCCCCGGCGGGACGCCGCACCGGCCGCCGACCCGATGGACGAACTCGCCGAGCGCCTGGGCGCGTTCATCGCCGCCGCCGTCCATCCCGACGAGATAGCAGCCATCCTCGAATCCGACGGCATGACCGACGAGCACATCCGGCTCACCTACGGCCGCGACGACTCCTTCGGCCTCGCCGAAGAGCTCTACGCCCGGGTGCCGCGCTCCTTCCCGGAGCCCGACCGCGTCCCCGACCCGTGGAAGGTCTCGCTCACCGCCTGCCTCCTGCGCGGGGTGATCTTCGCCCTGCCCGGCCTCGCCTATCTGCTCGGCGCCCCCCTCCTGGAAGGCCCGAAAGACCGGCTGGGGCTGCCCGCCGGGACGCTGACCCTGCTCGCCGGGGCGCTCATCGGCTGGGTCTGGGACCAGACCCTGTCCCACCGCGCCTACTCCTGGCTGGGCCTCGGCGACCGGGCCGCCGCCGGGCGGACCCTGCTGCTCGGTGCCCCCGCCGGGGCCCTGCTGGGGACCGCGGCCGCGCTGTCGGTCCCCGGCGGGCCGCCGTTCGCGTCCGCCTTCGCCGCGGGCCAGGCCCTGTACGTCGGGGCCGCCACCGTCCTGCTCGTCCTCGGGCGCGAGCGGCTGCTGCTCGCCGCGCTCGCGCCGATGGCCGCCGGGGCGGTGCTCACCTTCCTGGTGGAACTTCCCGTGCCGGTACGGGTCCTGCTGCTGGCGCTCTCCCTCCTGGCCGCCTGCGCGCTCGCCGTCCGCGAACTGCCCGTGGCCGACGGGGTACGGGCCCTCGTGCTCCGGATCAAGGGCTGGAGCGAGCACCGGCCGGGCGAGCGGGGCCCGGTCCGCTGGCAGATGCTGCGCGGCGCCGAGGAGGAGTACGCGCCGCGCGGCCCCCGGCTCGGGGACTCCGTCCCCTACGGGGTCTTCGGCCTGGGCACCGGCCTCCTCGTGCTCTACGCGGCGCTGGGGGAGGTGCTCGCCGGCGGCCCCGCCGAGGCCGTCGCCGCTCCCTCGGCGGTGGCCCTCACCCTCAGCATGGGCCCCGCCGAATGGCTGCTCCACCGGTTCCGCAGCGGCAGCCTCGCCGGACTGCGCGCGGCCCGCTCACCACGGCAGTTCAGGCTCCGGATGTTGGCCACCCTGGCCCGCTGCCTCGCCGCCTACCTCGCGGTGCTGCTGTCCCTCGGCCTCACGGGAACCCTGCTCTGGCCCGGCGCCCCCGGCCTCACCGCGGTCCGCGTCGCCACCCTGCTCCTGCTCGGCGCCGTGATGTGGACCGGCCTGCTCCTGCAGTCCTTCGGAGCGGTGCGGCCCGCCGCGGTGGTCTGCGCCTCGGCCGCCGTCGCGCAGAGCCTGGCCCTGCTGCTGGGCGCCGGGCAGCCGCGCGCCGTGCAACTGGCCGTCGCCGGGGCCGCGGCCCTCGCGCTGGCCGTGCTCGTCTGCCTGCTCCTCGGCCGCGCCACGGCCCACCGCTGACCCTGCGCGCACGCGCGTACGTACGGACGAGAAGAAGGACCACATGCTGCTGGTGCCCCTCTACGAGCACCCCGCCGACCGGCCCGAGGACTGGGAGCTGCTCATCCGCTCCGCGGGCCGGCTGCACTCGGTCGTGCTCAACCCGGACAGCGGGCCCGGCCGGGCGCCCGACGAACGGTTCGCCGTCGTCGCGGCGCGGCTGCGCGAGGCCGGGGTGCCCGTCCTGGGGTACACCGACACCGACTACGGGCGCCGCCCGCACTCCGCCGTCGTCCAGGACCTGCTGCGCCACCGCGACTGGTACGGCACCGACGGGGTCTTCCTCGACCAGGCGGCCGCCGATCCGGAGTTCCTGCCGCACTACCGTCGGCTCGCCGTCGCCTCCCGGGCCGCCGGGGCCCGTACCGTCGTCCTCAACCACGGAGTGCACCCGCACCCCGGCTACGCGGAACTCGCCGACCTGCTCGTCACCTTCGAGGGGCCGTGGGACGCGTACCGGGACGCGGCCCCCGTACCGCCGTGGACCGCCGACCACCCCGCCCAGCTGTTCTGCCACCTCGTGTACGCCGTCCCGCCGGGTGCCCAGGCGGCGGAACTCGCCGAGCGGCTGGCCACCCAGCGCGGAGCGGGGGTGCACTGCGCGGTTCCGGGGACCGGCGCGCACCCGTGGGGGACCCTGCCGTACGCCCTGGAGGCCGCCGGATGAAGCGCCGTACGCCCAGCTGCCTCGCGCTGCTCCTCCTGCCGCTGCTGCTGCTCGCGGCCTGCACCTCGGCCCCGGACGAGGACGACGGGCAGCCGGACGACCTCTCGCCCGCCCCGGCGCCGGGGGAGCTCTGGCGGCCCGCCCCCGGCGTCAGCTGGCAGTGGCAGCTGACGGGGAAGCTCGACACGTCGGTGAAGGCGGCCGTCTACGACGTCGACGGGTTCACCACCACCAAGGAGCAGGTCGCCGAGCTGAAGCAGGCCGGCCGGCGGACCATCTGCTACCTCTCCACCGGCGCCTGGGAGGACTTCCGGCCGGACGCCGACGCCTTCCCGCCGTCGACGCGGGGGGAGGGCAACGGCTGGGAGGGCGAGCGCTGGCTCGACATCCGGCGGCTCGCGGAGCTGGAGCCGCTGATGGCCGCGCGGATCGACATGTGCCGGGACAAGGGCTTCGACGCGGTGGAGCCCGACAACATGGACGCCTACCGGAACAAGTCCGGCTTCCCGCTCACCGCCGACGACCAGCTGAAGTACAACCGGCTGATCGCGAAACTGGCGCACGACCGGGGCCTGTCGGTGGGGTTGAAGAACGACCTGGACCAGATCCCGGAGCTGGTGGGGGAGTTCGACTTCGCGGTCAACGAGCAGTGCATGCAGTACGACGAATGCGACCGGGTCGCCCCCTTCGTGAAGGCGGGCAAGGCCGTCTTCCACGTGGAGTACGAGAAGCCGATCGGGCAGTGGTGCCCGCGCGCGCGGGAGGCGAAGCTCAGCTCGCTGCAGAAGAAGTACGAACTGGGCGTCTGGCGCCAGGTCTGCCGCTAGCGCTGTGGCCGGGCAGCCCGGGCAGCCCGGGCACACAGGGCACACCGGGCAGGCCGGGCAGGTCGTGCCGTACGGCTATCCCGCCGGCAGGATCGCGTGGACCCGGTAGCCTCCGCCGAAACGGGGCCCGGCGAAGCAGGAGCCGTTCAGGGCGACGGCCCGTTCGCGCATGCCGAGCAGCCCGTGGCCGCCCCCCGGATCCGGCGTGCCGCCCGCCGGGACGCCGCCGTGGTCCAGCACCGTCACCTCGACCGAGCCGCCCACCCGGACCACGCTGACCTCGGCGTTCGCACCCGCGCCCGCGTGCTTGCGCACGTTGGTCAGCGCCTCCTGGATCACCCGGTACGCGGCCAGGTCCACGGCGGCGGGCAGCGGGTCGCGGCCCTGGCCCAGCTCCAGCATGACCTTCACCGGGAGCCCGGCGTTGCGGAAGGTGCCCACGAGGTCGTCCAGCACCGCCAGACCCGGCGCGGGCTCGGTCGGCGCCTCGGGATCGCCGGACTGGCGCAGCAGGCCCACCGTGGCCCGCAGCTCGTTCAGCGCGGAGCGGCTGGCGTCGCGGACGTGGGCCAGGGCCTCCTTCGCCTGGTCCGGGCGCTTGTCCATGACGTGCGCGGCCACCCCCGCCTGCACGTTGACCAGGGCGATGTGATGGGCCACCACGTCGTGCAGGTCCCGGGCGATGCGCAGCCGCTCCTCGGCCACCCGCCGCCGGGCCTCCTCCTCACGGGTCCGCTCAGCGCGCTCGGCCCGCTCCTGGATGGCGTCGATGAACGCCCGCCGGCTGCGCACCGCGTCCCCGGCGGCCGCGGCCATGCCGGTCCAGGCGAAGATCCCGATGTTCTCCTGCGCGTACCAGGGCAGCGGACCGGCCAGCATGGCCACGCCCGTCAGCCCGGCCATGGTGAGGAGGCCGACCCGCCAGGTGGTGGGCCGGTCGGTGCGGGAGGCCAGCGTGTACAGGGCGATCACCGTGCACATGGCGACGGGCGCCCGCGGCTCGCCGGTGGTCAGCTCCAGCAGTGAGAGCCCGATGGTCACGGCCAGCACGACGCGCGGTCGCCGGCGCCTCAGCACCAGGGCGGCCGCGCCGATCACCATCAGGACGAGCGAGAACGGTTCGGGGGTGCGGGTCCCGAAGGTCGGACCGTGCGCGCCGTGCGGGTCGGCGAAGGACCCGACGACCATGGCGACGAGCGCCCCGAGCGCCAGGACGGCGTCGGTGGCCAGCGGATGGTCCCGCATCCACTCCCGCGTGCGGGCGAACGGGCCGAGGTGTGTCGTCACCCCGATACCGTACGACCCCGCGCGGGGCCTCAGCCCCGGGGAGGCCCGGGCGCCGGTGGTGAAGGGGGCGGTGAGGACGAGGACGACGCGGGTGGCGAGGGTGGCGGCCGCACGCCCAGGGGAGCACGGGAGCGCTCCGGGCCCCACTTCGCGCGGACGAGGCAGATCGCCATCACCGAGGCGATGGCCGCCAGGTGCTCCTTGCCCGCCAGGTTGTCCTTGAACAGCAGCTCGCCGATCATCACCAGGATGACCACGGAGCCGGTCAGGTACGCCCGGTAGCGCCAGCAGACGTAGACGGCGAGGCCGACCACCGCCGCCGAGGGCCCGGTGTCGTTGACGATCCGGTCGGACACCGGCAGGCCGAAGGGGTGCTCCCCGCCGAGCGAGAGCCCGATCCGCGCGTACGTGGTCCCGGCCAGGGTGGCCACGTAGCCGATGACCAGCGTGCGCCACCAGCCGATGCAGATCTCCGAGATCCCGAAGACGAGCAGGATCTGCGCGAGGGCCCCCCACACCGGCAGGTCCAGCGCGGGCACGAACAGCGACAGGGGGGTGCGCAGCAGGGCCAGCCAGAGCGGGTCGACGGCCTTGACCGACCCGAGGTTCTGGACCGGCTGGAAGCCCCATGAGGTGTTCTGGACGACCTGGAAGACCGCGGTCAGGCAGACCGCGCCGATGGTCATCGGGATCGCCCGCCACGTGTCGCGGACGAGCGAGTCCCGGACCGTCCAGTACAGGGGCCCCCACTCGCGGCGGGCGAACCGCCGCAGTGAGGCAGTCGTCAACGCTTGCTCTCCAGATGTCTGCGGTGCATCCACTTCGGCAGCCCGGGTGCTTCCAGGAAGCCCTCGGCCCGGCCCGCCGCGATGCCGATCCGCAGCAGGTCCGAACTCTTCTCGAAGAGCATGAACCGCGGTTCCCAGATCGGCCGGTATTTGGCGTTGGCCCGGTAGAGGGACTCGATCTGCCACCAGCGCGAGAAGAAGCTCAGCAGCGAGCGCCACATCCGCAGCACCGGACCGGCGCCGAGCTTCGACCCACGCTCGAAGACGGACCTGAACATCGCGAAGTTCAGCGAGACCTGTGTGATGCCGATCTCCTTCGCGCGCTCCAGGAGTTCGATGACCATGAACTCCATCAGGCCGTTCTCGGAATCGCGGTCACGGCGCATCAGGTCCAGCGACAGGCCCTTGGGCCCCCACGGGACGAAGGACAGCACGGCGCGCAGCGCGCCGTCGCCGTCGAAGCACTCCAGCATCACGCACTGACCGTCGCCGGGATCGCCCAGCCGGCCCAGCGCCATGGAGAAGCCGCGCTCGGTCGCGCCGTCGCGCCAGTCGTCGGCGCGCAGCAGGAGCACGTCCATCTCGTCGGACGGGATGTCGGCGTGCCGGCGGATGCGGACCGTGTACCCGGCGCGCTTGACGCGGTTGTACGCCTGCCGGACGGTGCGCATGGCGCGGCCGTCCAGGGTGAACTCGTCGGTCTCGACGATCGCCTCGTCGCCGAGCTCCAGCGCGTCCAGTCCGTGGCGGGCGTAGATCTGCCCGGCTTCCTCGCTGGCGCCCATCACCGCCGGCACCCAGCCGTGCTCGCGCGCCTCGGCCAGCCACGGGTCGATGGCGCCGGGCCAGGCCTCGGGGTCGCCGATCGGATCGCCGGAGGCCAGCGAGACCCCGCCGACGACGCGGTAGGTGACGGCGGCCTTGCCGGTGGGGGACCAGATCACGGACTTCTCGCGGCGCAGCGCGAAGTAGCCGAGGGAGTCGCGGTCGCCGTGCTTGGCGAGCAGCAGGCGCAGCCTCTCCTCGTCGTCCTCGCCGATCGGGTCCACGGCGCGGCGCGAGCGGAAGGCCGCGAACAGCACGGCGAGCAGCAGCAGCGTCGACATGACGTTGATGGCCACGTCCACCCAGCCGGGGGTGGTGATCGAGTTGTAGGCCCGGTCGTCCGGGGCCAGGGTGACCAGCCGCATCACGCCGTACCGCCAGCGGGAGAGGAACGTGGCGTCGGCGGCGTCCGCGTCGGTGTTCGTCGCGCCGACCAGCAGGGCGGCGACCAGCGAGGTCACCAGCAGGCCGACGGAAGCGACGAGGCTGGCCAGCAGCGGGTTGGAGCGGTCGCCCTTGGCGTAGAACTCCCGGCGGCCCAGCAGCAGGGCGCCGACGAAGAGCGCGGTCAGCGAGAACGCCACCCAGTTCTGGGCGTGGCCGCGGAACTCCGGGTAGCAGAACTCGTACCCGCTGCCCGAGCACGGGGTGAAGGACGCGACGGCGGCCATGAGGAACGCCAGCAGCAGCAGGCCGCTCAGGACCAGGTTGAGGATCCACGCGGCCCGTTTGCGGCGGCCCATGGTCACGGTGAGGAGGAGCGAGAACGCCGCGGAGGCGAAGCCCGCCGTGAGCAGGTACGGGGTGTAGAAATCGGCGGTGCTGTGCCGGCGCAGGTCCTGCCCGAGCGAGAACCACACCGCGCTGAGGAAATTGACGAAGGTGACGGCGCGCAGGTACCACACCACGAACGCGGCGCTGCGGCGCGACCGGGCGCTCCCCCTGCCGCCTTCGCCGCCGCTTCCCTTGCCGCCCTCTTGGCCGGTTTCCCGGCCGCCCCCTGATGTGCCTTTGCCGTTCGGATCCCCACCGGTTCCTCGGTCGGTCTTCCGCTCGGTCGATGTGCTGGTCAAACGGACCTCTCCCATAAAAAGCGATGATATGGGGCGCTGCGGTCCGTGCTCGGCGGTCCGGAGGACCGCGGCCTGGTCAGGACCGCGGCCCCGGTGCTCACTCCTTCGGCTCGGCCACCCTCCCCCGGACTCCGCCCGGGGGAACCCCCGGCGGGAGCTCCGCCGCGAGTGCGGCGGCCGCCTGGACGAGGGGAAGAGCCAGCAACGCCCCGGTTCCTTCTCCCACAGTGACGCCGTGGTCGAGCACCGGGTTGAGCGCCATCCGGTCCAGTGCCTTGGCCTGGCCCGGCTCGCCGCTGGCCTGCCCGGCCAGCCACCAGTCCGGGGCGCGGAAAGCGGCCCGCTGGGCCACCAGCCCGCAGGCCGCCGAGACGACCCCGTCGAGGATGACCGGGGTGCGGCGCACCGCGCACTGGAGCAGGAAACCGGTCATCGCGGCGACGTCCGCGCCGCCGACGGCCGCCAGCAGCGCGACTTGATCCCCGAGGACGGGCCGGGCGCGTCGCAGCGCGTCGCGGATCGCCGCGCACTTGCGCATCCAGGTCAGGTCGTCGATGGGTACGCCGCCGCGGCCGGTCACCACCGAGGCGTCGGTGCCGCACAGCGCGGCGACGAGCGTCGCCGCGACGGTGGTCCCGCCGACGCTCAGGTCCCCGAGCACGATCAGGTCGGTGCCGGAGTCGGCTTCCTCGTCGGCGATCTGGATGCCGAGCCGCAGCGCGGCCTCGGCCTCCTCGGCCGTCAGCGCGTCCTCCACGTCGATCCGCCCGCTGCCGCGCCGGACGCGGTGCTTGGTGATCTCCTGCGGCAGCAGGTCGAGATGGCAGTCCAGACCCGCGTCGACGACGCGTACGGAGGCGCCGAACCTCTGGGCCAGGACGGACACGGGGCTCACCCCGTCGAGTACGGCCCGCACCAGCTCGTGGGCGGAGCCGGCGGCCCGTACGGACACGCCCTCGGCGGCGATCCCGTGGTCCGCGGCGAACAGCACGACGCGCGGCCGCTCGATCGGCTTGACCGGAACCCGCCCCTGCGCGGCGGCGAGCCATTCGGCGAGCTCGTCGAGCCGGCCCAGCGCGCCGACGGGCACCGCCAGTCGCTCACGGCGTTCCTCGGCATCACGCCGCACGCCCCCGTCGGGGCGCTCGATCAGATCGGAGAAGTCGTCGAGATTCAGCGTGGTCATCTGCCAGAGAGTACAGCGGGGGCCTTGCGTGCCAGGCCCCGCAGGGGGACCCGCCGGCGGCGGCCGGGGGAGCGCCGGGCGCCGGTCCGCGGGAGCTACTGCTTGAGGACCAGCACCTGGCCCGCCACCACCAGGAGCACCTGCTCGCACTCGCCCGAGACGCCCGCGTTCAGCCGCCCCAGCTCGTCGCGGAACCGCCGTCCCGAAGCCGTCGCGGGGACCACCCCGGAGCCGACCTCGTTGCTGACCAGCACCACGGTGCGGCGGGTCGAGCGGACCGCCGCCACCAGCTCGGCGACCCGCCCGGCCAGTTCCTCGCGCCCGCCGCCGGCCCAGACCGCGTCGTCCCAGGCGCCCGCCCGGTCCATGGCGTCCGTCAGCCACAGCGCCAGGCAGTCGATCAGCAGCGGCGGCCCCTCCTGCGCCAGTTGCGGAGCCAGCTCGCAGGTCTCCAGCGTCCGCCAGGACGACGGGCGCCGCTCCCGGTGCAGCCCGACCCGGGCCGCCCACTCCGCGTCGCCCTCGCGCGTACCGCCCGTGGCGAGGTAGACGACCTCGGGGAAGGCCGCCAGCCGGCGCTCCGCCTCGTGGGACTTCCCCGACCGGGCCCCGCCCAGGACCAGCGTCCGGCGCGGCACCTGCGGCAGGGCGCGGTACTCGCCGACCGCCACCGTCGTCCCGTCCGGCACCACACGGGCGCCCGCGGCCGCGCACCGGCGCTCCAGTTCCGGGCCGGGCGGGGTGTCGTGGTCCACGTGGACCGCGATCACGTCCGTCGCCGGGCCCACCGCACCGGTCGCCCGCAGCCGGGCGACCGCCTCCGGCCGGCCGAGCACGTCCGCGAGGACCACGTCGTACGGGCGCCGCGCGGTCGTCCCGTCGATGCCGCCCGGCGCCCCGCCGGGCGGCAGGTACAGCAGCCGCGCGCCGTCCGGGCCCGTCACCTCGTACCCGGTGCCCGGGGCGTCGATCGCCGCGGCCCGCACCCGGTGCCCGGAGATCACCGCGAGCTCCCGCCCGTCCGGCACCCGCCCGGCCGCGGGCAGTCCCGGCGGCAGCTCCACGGCCGGACCGTCGTGCGGGTGGGTCAGCAGGACCTGCCGTACGCCGGCCAGCGAATGTCCCGCCCGCGCCCCCGCGAGCACGGCTCCGGGCGTGAGGTCGAGCAGCAGCGCCCCGTCCACGAGCACGGACGTCGCGGCCCGCGCCCGGGGCCCGACGGAGACGGCGCAGGCGGCGCAGGGACAGCCGGGGCGGGGCAGTCCTTCGGGTGTGCCGGTGCCGAGCAGAGTGAGTTCCACAGGATGATCCTCCCGCGTCGCCGAGAGTGGTGCGCGCCCGGTTACTCTCTGGGCACACTCAAGGCGAGAAGCGTGCGATCAGCGAACAGCGGACGAGCAACGGAGGCGGACATGGCGTGGACGTGGCGGTTCGAGGCGGCGGACGGCAGTGAGACGAGCCCGTCGGTGGTTCCGGAGGAGTTCACCACGCAGGGGGACGCCGAATCGTGGGTCGGCGAGTACTGGAAGGACCTGCTGGAAGGCGGCACCGAGCGCGTGAAGCTGTCCGACGACGGCGGCACCGAGCTGTACACGATGAGCCTGCGCGAGGCCGCCGAGCTCTGAGCCCGCGCGTACGAACGGGCCCGGGTCCGCGTGCTGCGGACCCGGGCTCCGGTGCGTTCGGGAGGGCGCTCGCGCCCCGGAGGGCCTTCGGCGGGCGGGCTTCAGCCCCGTACGCCGCACAGGTGCAGCAACGCGGCGACCCCGCGGTACGGGTCGGTCCGGCCGGCCCGGTCCTCAGCGGCGAGCAGCCGCTCGAGTTCCCCGTCGGCGGGGAGCTGCTCCCCGGCCTCGGTGCCGTCCGTGAAGACGCGTACGCCGTACCAGGCCTGCAACGGGGCGCCGATCCCGAACAGGGTGGCGGTCAGCGCGGACATCCGGTCCGCGCGCACGTCCAGGCCCAGCCGGTTCGTGTAGTCGATGGTGTCGAAGGCGCTCAGCGCGGCCGCCCAGTCGCCGGCCAGGCCGGGCCGCATGGCGAGCGCGTCGCCGTTGCGCACGAGCAGGGACAGCAGTCCGCCCGGGGCCAGCATGCGGGCGAGCCCGGCGAGCATGGCGTCCGGTTCGGGCACGTACATGAGCACGCCGTGGCAGAGCACGACGTCGAAGCTGCCGGGCAGGAAGTGCGCCCCGGTCTCCCGGCCGTCACCCTCCATCAGGCGGACGCGGTCGCGGATGCCGGGGGGCTCGGCCTCCAGCGCCTCGCGGGCGACGGCCAGCATGGCGGGGTCCTGCTCCAGCCCGGTCACCTTGTGCCCGGCGCGGGCCAGGCGCAGCGCCTGGGTGCCCTGGCCCATGCCGACGTCGAGGACGCGCAGCCGCTGCCCCACGGGGAAGCGGTGCGCTATCTGCTCGTCGACCTGGCGGCCGACGAGCTCCTGGCGGACGGCGTTACGCAGCCCGCCGAGGCCCTCGAGCCAGAGCCGGGCTCCGTCCGAAAATCCGCTCAGGGCCGTTCCCCGCGCTTGACCTGCGGCTTGGGCAGGCGAAGACGGCGCATCTGGAGCGTGCGCATCAGGCCGTACGCGACGGCGCCGCGCTTGGGCTCGTCGGGGAAGCGCTGGTTCAGGGCCTTGCGCAGGCGGATGAACATGCCGACGGAGTCGACGATGATCAGCGCGATCACACCGAGCCACAGCAGCAGCGCGATGTTCTGGATGGACGGCACCCGGACCATGCTCAGCACCAGGATGATCACGGCCAGCGGCAGGAACATCTCGGCGACGGAGAAGCGGGAGTCCACGAAGTCGCGCACGAAGCGGCGTACGGGACCCTTGTCGCGGTTGGGCAGATAACGCTCGTCACCACTGGCGAGGGCTTCGCGCTGCTTGGTCATTTCGACCCGGCGGCGCTCACGGGCTCGCTTGGCATCCTCCTTGCGGTTGCCGGTCGAGGCCACCACGGCCTTGCGCTGCGACTGGGCCACAGCACGCTTCGGCGTAGGGCGGCCCTTCGGGGCCTGCGGGTTACGGGGCTGCGAGAGGTCGGCGCTCACCTTGTCGGTGGCGGCGGCCTTCTCTTCCTTGGAGGAGCGGCTACCAAACACAAAACCCAAGGGTACGTGGTTGTGGGCACGGGCCCCACCCCCGTCGGGAACGATCCGGCAACGGCAGGCGTCTCCCTGAGGGATGCACCTACTCCTTACGCCTGACACGGCGGCTGACCAGTCGTCCTGGAGGAGGAGCGCATCCGCACTCGAACAGTGCGGTAATGGATGCAGGGCCCGTACTGTGGGTCCTGTTGGTGACCTGGAGCACAGTCCGTCTAGAAGGGGGCGCGCGAAGCCCATGAGCGGTGTCATGAAGCGTATGGGGATGATCTTCCGCGCGAAGGCGAACAAGGCCCTTGACCGGGCCGAGGACCCGCGCGAGACCCTCGACTACTCGTACCAGAAGCAGCTCGAACTGCTTCAGAAGGTGCGCCGCGGCGTTGCCGACGTGGCGACCTCCCGCAAGCGCCTGGAGCTGCAGCTGAACCAGCTCCAGAGCCAGTCCGGCAAGCTGGAGGACCAGGGCCGCAAGGCGCTCGCCCTGGGCCGCGAGGACCTGGCCCGCGAGGCGCTGTCCCGTCGCGCCTCGCTACAGCAGCAGGTCAGCGACCTGGAGGTGCAGCACCAGACCCTCCAGGGGGAAGAAGAGAAGCTGACGCTCGCCGCGCAGCGGCTGCAGGCCAAGGTGGACGCCTTCCGCACCAAGAAGGAGACCATCAAGGCCACGTACACGGCGGCCCAGGCGCAGACGCGGATCGCCGAGTCCTTCTCCGGCATCTCCGAGGAGATGAGCGACGTCGGCCTCGCCATCCAGCGGGCCGAGGACAAGACGGCGCAGCTGCAGGCCCGCGCCGGCGCGATCGACGAGCTGCTCGCCTCCGGCGCGCTCGACGACCGGAGCGGTCTCGGCTCCAAGGACGACATCCAGGCCGAGCTGGACCGCCTCTCCGGCGGGACGGACGTGGAGCTGGAGCTCCAGCGGATGAAGGCCGAGCTGGCGGGGGGACCGTCCGCGCAGCAGCAGGCCATCGAGGGCGGGGCCCAGGGCACCGGCCAGCCGTCGCAGACCCAGCACCGGTTCGACAAGCAGTAGGACGGGGCCCGTCATGATTGTCCGCATCATGGGGGAAGGTCAGGTGGAGCTGGCGGACAGCCACTTCACCGAGCTCAACACGCTGGACGACGAACTGCTCGCGGAGATGGAAGCGGGCGACGAGGAGGGCTTCCGGCGCACGCTGGGCGAGCTGCTCGACGCCGTGCGCCGCCTCGGTGAGCCGCTCCCCGACGAGGCCCTGGAGCCGTCCGAGCTGATCCTGCCCGCTCCCGACGCCTCGCTGGACGAGGTCAGGGAGATGCTCAGGGACGACGGCCTGATCCCGGGCTGAGACGCGGCCGCGGGGACGGCGGACCGGACTCGACGGCGGACCGGACTCCGGAAGGGCCCGCCCCACCAGGGGCGGGCCCTTCCCGTGTCCCGCCGGCCGGGGGCGGGCCGGGGTCAGCGGACCTCTGTGTCGCGAGCCCGCTCCGGATCCGGGGTCCCGCCGATGAAGTTCTCGAACCTGCGGCGCGGCGAAGCCCACCGGCGGTCGTGGTGGAAGGCGCGCAGCCCCGCCTTGGCCCGGGCCTTCGGGCGGTTCGCGTAGAACTTCTTCGCGTACGGGGAACCGGGCCGGGCCAGCCGGACCGCGCCGATCAGCGCGACGAAGGGGATGACCGTGCCGAAGAACGCGGTGCGCGCCTTCCCCTTCCACAGGGCGATCAGGGCGAGGAAGAAGTTGGTCGCCGTGTTCATGGCGACGAGTCCGCGGTTGTGCCGCTCGTCCGCGGTGAGGTCGTTGACCCCGAACGGCAGGAAGCCGCCCAGCACCAGCGCCACGATCGCCGCCGTCAGGACCACGATCTCCACGCTCTTGCGGCCCTGCTCGCTCCAGTAGACGTCGTCCAGGTGCAGGATCAGCGCGAACTCGTCCAGGACCAGCCCCGCGCCCATGCCGAAGATCACCGCCGACAGCCCCGCCCCGAAGCTGTGCCGGCTGCTGCCGATCGCCCCGAAGCCGCCGATGATCACGAGGATCACGCCCGGGACGACGTGGTGGATGTGCATGCCACCCGGGGTGACGTTCTTGAAGGGGCCCCGCCCGGCCCGGATCAGCCGGGTGATCACACGGGTGATCAGGAAGGACGACACGAAGGACAGCAGCGCGAGGAGCAGCGGCAGTTTCCCCGGCTCGACGATGTTTCGGTACCACCAGTGACCCATACCGCAGACTCTCTGTTCGCCGGCTCCCGCTTTGGACCGTAATGGGTAACTTACCGCCCACCGCGAGCGGGTAGCGTTCGCGGCGATGACAGATTCGTTCGACGACCCGCACCCCACGCCCCCGCCGGCGCCGCCCGCCGACCGGGCCTCGCTGCTCGACGGGGTGCGCTTCGCCTTCGGCACGCTCACCGTCCTGCCCGCCCGCATCACCCGCTGGGACCGGCCCGCCGCCCGCACCGGCATGGCCTGCGCCCCGCTCGCCGGGTTGGTCGTGGGGCTCCTCGCGGCCGTGCCCGGCGTGCTCCTGCTCCTCTCCGGCGGCGGACCGCTGCTCGCCGCGGCCGTCACCGTCGCCGTACCGGCGGCCCTGACCCGCGCACTGCACCTGGACGGCCTCGCCGACACCGCGGACGCACTGGGCAGCGCCAAGCCGGCCGACGCCGCGCTGCGCATCATGAAGCAGTCCGACATCGGCCCCTTCGGGGTGGTGGCGCTGGCCCTCGTCCTCCTGATCCAGGTGGCCGCCCTGGCCGACGTGTACGCCGACAGCTGGGTCCGGGGCGGGTTCGCCACCGTGCTCGCCGCCGTCGCCGCCCGCCTCGCCATGACCCTGGCCTCCCGCGACGGGGTCCCGCCGGCCCGGCCCGAGGGGCTGGGCGCGGCCGTCGCCGGAGTGGTCCCGCGC
>NZ_JAGGOW010000102.1 GCF_018614135.1 Streptomyces sp. ISL-66 | reverse complement strand
AACCAAATGAGATGACCTCTTACTGGGCTCGCCGGATGTGCGGTGTCTGCCCGGTTTCTACTGCCCGTTGTGGAGAGGATGACCGACCGTGAGCATTCAAGTGCGCTCGCCGCTGCCCGGCAGGGGCGGCCTCTTAGCCCGGTTGCGTGGCTATCTTCGGGTTGCGGTTCTTTTCGTGCGCACTGACCCATGGATGACCATCTACCCCGGGACCGCATTTGCTGTCGTGGCAGCTCATCACGCACGCCTCGCCCCGGCCGCCTTCGCCTTGGCGATCGTCGAGGCCGCGGTTTACATGACTGGGTTTCTTGCCCTCCATGCCATCAGCAGCCAGCTGGTGTCGGTGGAGGAAGACAGGATCAACAAGCCGTGGCGGCCCATCCCCTCCGGCCTCATCCCCGAGAGAGTCGCCCGTACCGTTCAAGGCGCCGTCATGGTGCTCTTCCCGCTGACCGGCCTCTTGTTCGGCGTGCTGTGGTGGGCGCTTCTCTGGGAGGTGATCGTGCTCTCTGACGCCCGCACTAACTGATCATTTCAGAATGAGATTCGAAGTCGCCTCAAGCAAATGAGGCTGCAGGCGAGTTCGAGTAGCCCCTGGTGCAAGTCGGCGCGTATCTCGTAGCGAGTGCGGAGGCGCTTGAACTGGTGAAGCCAAGCGAAGGTCCGCTCTACGACCCATCGGGTCTTGCCCAAGCCGGAGCCGTGCTGGGCACCACGGCGGGCGATCTTCGGGGTTATCCCTCGGCGCCGGAGGAGTCGGCGGTACTTGTCGAAGTCGTAGCCGCGGTCGGCGTACAGGCGTCGTGGGCGATTTCGTGGGCGGCCACGCAGGCCACGAATCCGCGGGATGGCATCGACGAGCGGCATGAGCTGGGTGACATCGTGCCGGTTGCCGCCGGTCAGTGACACTGCGAGCGGTGTGCCGTGCCGGTCGACGATGACGTGATGCTTGCTGCCGGGGCGGCCTCGATCAACCGGAGATGGTCCAGTGTGAGCGCCTCCTTTGAGGGCGCGGATGTGCGAGCCGTCGATGGCACAGTCGTCCATCTCCAGCAGCCTGGCCGTCCGTAGTTCGGTGAGGATCGCGGCGTGCAGCCGTGGCCAGACGCCGGCTTCGGTCCAGTCCCGTAGGCGGCGCCAGGCCGTGACTCCCGAGCAACCCACAGGCGTGGCACGTCGCGCCAGGTCACACCTGTGCGCAGGACGAAGATGATGCCGCCCAACGCGATGCGGTCGCATGTTCGGTGTCGTCCTGCGTATCGATGCCGCCGCTGAGGGTGAGGCGGCAGCATCGGGGCAATGCGGTCCCACAGGTCATCGGGCACAAGATGGCTGATCATGTCCGGAAGAGTGGAGGAAGATCCCCGTTGAGGTGGGGCCCATTGAGGCGGCAAGCCCGGTGAGCCAGACCAGGCAGCTGCGCTCAGCGTTGAGTGGTGAGCTCGCCTGCTGAGCGGTCACGAGTTCCCTGCGGCCGGCTGGCGGGTGATCGGGTGTGATCTGTGCGGGGTGACCCCCCGTTTCCGTCGGCGGAAACGGGGGTCAGGAGGCAACGAAGGCTTGCACGGCGGCGGTCATCGCGGCGCGGTGATGGCGCAGTCGCTCAGGGGACCAGGGGGCTTCGGGAGCCAGTGATTGCAGGGCGGGTGAGGCGCTGGCCCAGGCGGTGGTCAACCCGAGGACGAGGGCGAGGACGTCCGTGGGGGCGATTTCTTTGGTGACGGAGTTGCTGTGCTGGGCGGAGACGATGGCATCGATCTTGGGGCGGTAGGCGTCCACCTCGGCTGCCGTGGGTTCGGGCCGTTCCAACCGGGCCCAGCCGGTCAGGCGTAGTACCTGGGGGTGTTCCAGCAGGTAGTCGAACAGGTCGCCCGCGTAGCGGGAGAGGTCGTCGGCGTCGAAGGGGACGGCCTCTGCGAGGTCGGCCAGGCTCTTGGCGACCACGATGTCGAAGAGGTCGGCCTTGTTGCCGAAGTGGACGTAGATCAGACGCTTGTTGGCCTGCGCAATTTCGCCGATGCGTTCCACGCGGGCGCCGGCAAGCCCGTACTGGGCGAACTCGCTGTAGGCGGCGTCCAGCAGGCGTCTCTTCGTAGCGGTGGCGTCGGGCGGCATAGGGGAAGGATAGTGCCCCCACACGGGCGTAACTACACAGTTACTGATGATGCCGTCCGCCCGCTGCGGAGCTGCCGACGCAAAGCGGCCAAACCGGGTACGCCGCCGCTCATAGGCCTGGCGTTTTGCCGATCCGGCTGACATGCGGGGTGCTCGATGGGCCGACACACTGGACATCGCGGACGCCAGAGGAGCCTCGCGGCGTCACCGATGGCGCACTTCGCGTTACCGTCCGTGCCTCGAGGCGTGAGAATCAAGAGGGTAACTACCTGGTTATTGATAAATCATCCTGACCGGGGCTACGGTGTACCTACCTAGGTGGTTACCCCGGACGGGTTGCTCGGTTCGCTCTTGCGCGAGCGATTCCCGCCGACGCTGCCCACCCCAGACGCATCGAAGCAAGGAGCAGTCATGAAGGCAGTTGTGATGACCGGCGCGAACAAGCCGTGGGAGGTCCAGGAGGTCCCGACCCCGACGGCGGAGCCGGGGCAGGTGCTGGTGAAGGTTCACGCGTCGGGCATGTGCTACACCGATGTCTGGTCCACGCAGGGCTACGGCGGGGACCTCTACCCCCAGACGCCGGGCCATGAGGTGGTCGGTGAGGTCGTCGAGGTCGGCGCCGGGGTGCACACGCGCCAGGTCGGCGACCGGGTTGGTACCACCTGGGTGCAGTCCGCCTGTGGCCGCTGTGCCTACTGTCGCGAGAACCGGCCGCTGACCGGGCAGACCGCGATGAACTGCGTCGCGCCCCGCACCAGTGGGTTCTCCGCGCAGGGTGGGCACGCGGAGTACATCGCCATCGCGGCCGAGGGGACGGTGCTGCTGCCGGACGGCCTGTCGTACACCGATGCCGCGCCCATGATGTGCGCCGGTTACACCACCTGGAGCGGTCTGCGGGACGCGTCCCCGCAGCCGCACGAGAAGGTCGCCGTTCTGGGCATCGGCGGACTGGGCCATGTGGCCCTGCAGCTGTCCAAGGCGTGCGGATTCGAGACCATCGCGATCACCCACTCCCCGGACAAGCATGACCTGGCCACCCAGCTGGGCGCCGACCACGTCGTCGCCAACGGCAAGGAACTCCTCGAGCTCGGCGGCGCGGACATCCTGCTGGTCACCACCAACGCCTTCGGCGCGGCCGAGGAGGCCATGACGGGCCTGCGCGTCTCCGGCCGCGTGATCCTGTGCGGGCTGGACTTCAGCCAGCCGTTCTCCATCTCCTCCGAGGGCGTGCCGTTCCACATGATGCGCCAGCAGGTCATCGGCTCCACCCACGGCGGCCAGCACTACCTCAGCGAGGTCCTCGACCTCGCCGCGAAGGGCAAGGTCAAGCCGATCACCGAGACCTTCCCGCTCGACCGGGCCACCGAGGCCTACGACCGCCTGGCCTCCGGGAAGATGCGCTTCCGCGGCGTGTTCACCCCCGCGCAGAGCTGACCGGCAGCGCCACCAGCAACCCAGGGTGGTCCGATGTTCCTCACGTCGCGGACCACTCGCCGGACGGCGGCCCCACCGCCGTCCGGCATCCCGCCCCCTTCCCTCAAACGGAGCAAGGCAGGCTGCCATGCGTGAGTTTCACAACCTGTACATCGACGGCAGCTGGACGGCGCCGGCCGAGCCCGCCGTCCTGGAGCTGACCGACCCCGCCACCGGACGGCCCAGCGGCCGGGCCGCCCTCGGCGGTGCCACCGACGTCGACCGGGCGGTCACGGCCGCCAGGAACGCTTTCGCCTCGTTCTCCATCACCACTGCCGCCGAGCGAGTGGACCTCCTGGAAGCCATCGGCGCCGAATACGCCCGCCGTGCCGAGGACATGGCTCAGGCCGTCACCGAGGAGCTGGGCTCCCCCCTGGACCTCTCCCGCAGCTTGCACGTGCCCTCCGGCCAGAGCCAGTTCCACAACGCCGCACGGGCCCTGCGGAACCTGGACCTCGTCGAAAAGCGCGGAAGCACGTGGGTGCGGCGCGAGCCGATCGGCGTGTGCGCGCTGATCACTCCGTGGAACTATCCCGCCCTCCAGCCCGCCGGGAAGGTCGCCTCCGCGCTCGCCGCCGGCTGCACCGTCGTGCTCAAACCGGCTCAGCTGACCCCGTACTCGGCCGTCGTGCTGGCGGAGATCCTGGAAGCGGCCGGGGTTCCCGCCGGCGTGTTCAACCTCGTCCTGGGCCGCGGCTCGGTCATCGGAGATGCCCTGAACCAGCACCCGGAGGTCGACATGATCTCCTTCACCGGTTCCGGACCGGTCGCGGTCGGCGTGCTCACCGCCGCGGCGCCCACGGCCAAACGGGTCGTCACCGAACTCGGCGGCAAGTCCCCACAGATCGTGCTCCCCGACGCCGACCTGGACACCGCCGTGAACACCGCCGTGCTGTACGCGCTCTTGAACAGCGGACAGACCTGCGGCGCAGCCTCCCGCACCCTGGTTCCGCGTGAACGACAGGACGAATTCCTGGCCGCCCTCACCCCGGCAGCCGAGGCGCTTAAGGTCGGTGACCCGCACTCGCAGGGCACCTCCATGGGCCCGGTCGTCTCCGCCGGCCAGTGGGACACCGTCCAGGGATACATCCGCAAAGGCATCGAGGAAGGCGCCCGACTCGTCACCGGCGGCCCCGGCAAGCCCGACCTGCCCGACACTCTCAAGGACGGGCACTTCGTCAGACCCACCGTCTTCGCCGACGTCACCAACGACATGACCATCGCCCGCGAGGAGATCTTCGGCCCGGTCATGTCCGTGATCGCCTACGAGAGCATCGAAGACGCCATCACCATCGCCAACGACTCCCCCTACGGCCTGTGCGGATACGTCACAAGCGGCGACCCGCAGCAGGCTCTCGCTGTCGCCGAACGGATGCGCACCGGCTACGTCTTGATCAACGACGCTGACTTCGACTTCAACACGTCCTGGGGCGGCTACAAGCAGTCCGGCAACGGCCGCGAGTGGGCCGACTTCGGCATCGGCGAGTACCTGGAGACCAAGTCCATCGTCGGCGTCCACGCCTGACCACGCATCCGGTAAGCCGCCTCCTCCCTGTGAGGCCGTGGGCCGGGATCCCTCCCCTCTTCTTGCGTGGGCGATGCTCCAGGTAAAAGCACCGCGTGTGCGCCACAATCACGCGAGCCAGATTTCCACCGCAGCTGTGCATACTCCGTCCGGCCCGGGCCGGGCAGCGATCCCAAGGACAAGAGACCACCACTGATGAGCCCGCGCACATCTCGCCCACTCAGGCTGCGTACCCGAGCGGCAACCGGCCAGGTGACGACGATCGAGCTGTTCTTCGACCTCGTCTTCGTCTTCGTGATCACCCAGGTCACCCACCACATCGAATCCCATCCCGGCTGGGAGGGCCTCCTGCACGCCCTGCTGGCCCTAACCGTGGTGTGGTGGATGTTCCTCGGCTTCAGCTGGCTCACCAACGCGGTCCGCCCCGACGCAACCGTCATCCGGCTCCTGCTGGTACTGGCCATGATGGCGTTCTTCATCATGGGCCTCGACCTGCCCTTCGCCTTCGACACCGACGGTCTGGCCTTCCCGCTCGCCTACCTGGCCGCCGTCGCCATCCACTGCCTGCTATTCCTGACCGCCGACCGGGCATCCGCCAGAACCGCCATCATCCGCACCGTGCCCTTCAACGCCGGCGCCGGAGTGCTCATCCTCATCGCCCCCTACCTTCCCCAGACCCTCACCTGGCTGTGCTGGGCCGCCGCAGTCCTGCTCCTCTTCGTCCTCTCGCCCATGCTTGGGGGCATCCGAGGCTTCGTCATCGAACCGCACCACTTCGTCGAACGGCACGGACTCATCGTCATCCTCGTGCTCGGCGAATCCATCATCGCCATCGGCATCGGCGCCCAAGGAGCCGCGGTAGGCCCCACGCTGGCTCTCGGCGTCGTCCTAGGCATCGCCGTCGCCGCCGGCCTCTGGTGGATCTACTTCGACGGCGACGACACCCGGGCCGCAACCGCCCTGGAAGGCGCACCCGAACGCCGCCGCGAACTCCTGGCCGTCTACCCCTTCGGCCTCGGCCACCTCGTCATGGTCATCGGCATCGTCCTCGTCGCCGCCGGCACTACCGACGCCGTCCACCACTTCAACCACCACACCAACTCCTGGTGGCTCGGCTGCGGTACCGCGATCTTCCTCCTCGGTCACGCCGCCTACCGTGCCCTGCTCGGCACCGGCCGCACCACCGAACGCCTCATCGGAGCCGCCGTCGCCGTACCCCTGGGCTGGGCCACCAGCTTCGCCGGCTGGGCCACAACCGCCGCCATGGCCCTCCTCCTGTCAGCCATCGCCACAGCCGACCACTTCCACATGCAGCCCGGCACACACAGCCAGCGCGTCGAGCAGGATGACGAGTAGCCATGGAGGCCAACTGCCATCTGCACGCGTCTCTCCGATCCACTCGTAGACGATCCTGCCTGTCGGCGCCAGTCGCTGTCGGCGGATATGCGATGACCGCAGTGCTCGGCGTCGCGTCCGCCTGGGCCACCGCGGTCTGGTCTGGTAGGTCGGCCGCCTGGACCGCCCTGCCCAGCCCCCCGAACTCATTCTGAAACGATCAGTAAGTGGGTGGACCGGCACCCGTTGAGCAAGAACCTTTACACCGCCGCCTCAACAATGCTCGGCTGGGCGGCCTGCTGGCAGATCGCCGCACCACTTGAGGCGGGAGCTTGGCGGATCATCCTTACTCTCACCGCCTGCGTGATGGCCACCATCCACATCCAGGACCTGCGCGACATCGACGGAGACCGGCAGGCGGGACGGCGTACGGCTCCTTTGGTCTGGGGTGAGCGCCTCACCCGCAGCACCCTGACCGCCACCATCGCCTTCCTGCCGGCCGTTACCTTTGTCTTGTACGACTTGGCCCACCACGGTTGGCCGGCCTGGGTGGCCTGGGCGCTTTCCAGCATCCTCGCCCTGGCTGCCGCCCTTCGCCTGTTGACTACTGCAGGCCAGGCTGCGGACCAACGCACCTACCGCACCTGGGAACAATGGGTCACGGCAGCCCTGGCCTGCGCGGTCCTCGTGATCTGAAACGGGAGGCAGCAGTCGGTGGCACGCTGCCGCCCGCGTCGTTTCACACCGCCGTGGCGAACTGGCTGCACGGGCATTGCCCATGTGCAGCAGTCGCCGCGGCGCCTCCGATCAGCGGACCCGCCACCTCACATGCTCACCCCCGCCAACTCAAGCGCTCATCCGCCAAGTGAAGCGCTCAGTCACAATCCTGTGACCGTGCACGCTATCTGGCACCGATGGACAACTTCGATGCACAACGCGGGCGGCATGACCGAGGGCCGCGACCGGTCACGCGTTGCTCAGAACAGGCCGGCCCAGGGGTCATCGTCCGGTTCGGGCTGTTCGGGGTGGAGCATGCGGCGAACGCAGCGAAGGAGTCCCGGTTCTCCGGATCCGGCGGCGGTCATCCACGGCAGGGCCTCCATGGCGTGGGCGCGTTCGTGAGTGGCGAGGACGTCAAAAATGTTGCGGAGGTCCTCGGGGGCGGGTTCGTCGGTGAGGCAGAGCCAGCCGATCGCTGCGGCCAGGCGGGCTTCGGGGGCCTGGGCCCGGTCTTGCCACCGCTCGCGGATCCACGAGCCGGTCGGCGGGTGTACGTCGGCTCGGGTGGTCTCGGCGGCGGCGAGGAGTAGAGCGGCGCGGACCATGGGCTCCCGCTCCGTGGCGAGCCTGGTGGCGAAGGTGGACCGGACCCTGTGATCGGGGTCGGCGGCGGTGGCCAGCGCGTAGGCGGCGTCGATGCGGATGGTGGGGTCGGGGTCGTTGAGAAGGGGCAGGAGTACGGGCGCTCCTGTAGTGATCGCGGCTCGGGCGGCGGCCACCGACCAACCTGCCGGGTAGCCGGTCACCTCGACGCCGTAGTCGTCGTAGTCGTCGGGTGCGTGGCGCCGTGGGTCGGTGCGGTGGAGAAGCAATTCGTCGCGGGAGGCGACGCCGAAGTGCCGGGCGCGGGCCGGGGCGGAGAGTACGCCGAGGGCGTCGGCACGGTGTGGGTGGTGGCTCTCGGTGGCGATGGAGATCAGGAACGGTACGGCGAGGGCGGCGGCGGCTCGGCTGTCGTTGGCACACAGGCCGCCCAGCAGGCCCGTCGCGCGGCGGGCGGGGTCGTCGCCTGCGTGCAGCAGGTGAACGGCATCCCGGGCATCGTTGCCGTGGGGAAAGTTCCCCCACGGGACAGCGCGGAGGAGGAACCCGCGCTTGGATTCGGGCCCGATGCCGGCCACGACCGCCCGCACATCGAACGCTCCTCCCATGAACGAGGCCAGATCCGCTCCGTCCAGCAGCGCACGGCACATCGCAAACGTCGGATCGGTCCGCCAGTCCTCCACACCACACCCCCACCATCGAATCCCCAGAGATTCGATCATGCCTCCCCCGGCCGCGCCCCAGGGGCCGGCTGGAGAGTGTCTAGGGCACCTGCCGACCCACCCACGAACCGCCGAGAATTCGGAGACACCCTGCTCAGGGCGACCCAGTCTCATCGTGTGTGCCAACCATCGCGCTCAGCCGCCAACTAGCGTGCTCAAGCGCCAACTATCGCGCTCAGTCACAGTCGCAGCGGGACCCCGAGGGGGCGGAGAATCGCGCTCGCATTGTTCGATTTATGTTCGATATGCTGGGTGAATCTGGTCAGGGTGGCTGGAAAGGGGCGGCCGGGTGATCGGAGGTGGGACTCATGTGTGCCGGTGTGCACCTTCATGTCGCGAGCGGGTACTCGGCTCGTTACGGCGCATCCCACCCCTCTGACCTGGTGAAACGGGCCGTGGAGCGGGATGTCGGCACGCTCGCGCTCACCGACCGGGACACCGTCGCCGGCGCGGTCCGCTTCGCGAAGGCCGCCGGGAGGGCCGGGGTGCGCCCGGTCTTCGGGGTCGACGTGGCCGTCGCTCCGTTCGGCGGGCTCCTCGGCTCCGCCGAGCACCGTCCCGACCCCTCCCCGCGCCCCGGCCTCGACCCCACCCCCAGCCCCACCCCCCGCCCCCGTCCCGGCACCCCCCGGCCGGTGCGGACGCCGGTGCGGGGCGGGGCGCACGTCGTCGAGCCCGCCCTGCGGGTCACCCTGCTCGCGCGGGACGCGGGTGGCTGGGCACGGCTGTGCCGGATGGTCTCCGCAGCCCATGCGGACGCCGCCGGCGGGCCGCCGGTCGTCTCCTGGCCCGTGCTGCGGCAGTACGCGGACCAAGGCCTGATGGTCCTGCTCGGCCCGGTCTCCGAACCCGTACGGGCCCTCGCGGCCGGCCGGACCGACCTGGCCGAACGGCTCCTCGCCCCGTGGCGCGAGCTCGTCGGCCCCGGCCTGAGGCTGGAGGTGCTCTGGTACGGGCTCTCCGGCACCGGGCCCGGCTCGCTGCGCCTGGCCGCCCGCACCCTCGGGCTCGCCGACCGGCTCGGCGTCCCCGCGGTCCTCACCAACGCCGTCCGCTACGCCGACCCCGCCCAGCACCGCCTCGCCGACGTCCTGGACTCCGCCCGCCTGCTGCGCCCGATCGACCACCGCCGCCTCGACTCCGGCGAGCGCTGGCTGAAGGGGCCCGCCGCGATGGCGGCGGCCGCCGAGCGGATCGCCGAGGCCGCCGGAGCCGGCCCGCGCCGGGCGGCGGCGCTGCTCGCGGAGACCGTACGTACGGCGGAGCAGTGCGTGCTCGACCCGACGGCCGACCTCGGCATCGCGCAGCCCGGCCGGCTCGGGCGCTCCAGCTTCCCCGAACCGGAGGTGGTGGGCGCCGCCCCCGGCCGCAACGGCGCCTCTGCCCTGCTGCGCCGACGCTGCGAGGAGGGGATGTTCGCGCGGGGCCTGGACCAGGACCGGCAGGCGGTCGAACGGCTGGAGGACGAGCTCTCCGTCATCGGGAAGCTGGGCTTCGAGTCCTACTTCCTGGCGGTCGCCCAGGTGGTCGCGGACATCCGCGCCATGGGGATCCGGGTCGCGGCCCGCGGCTCCGGCGCAGGCAGCCTGGTCAACCACGCGCTCTTCATCGCCACGGCGAACCCCCTCGAACACCACCTGTTGTTCGAACGCTTCCTCAGTGTCCGGAGGGCCTCGCTCCCCGACATCGACCTCGACGTGGAGTCGGCCCGCCGACTGGAGGTCTACGACAGGATCATCGAACGGTTCGGCACCGAGCGGGTGGCCGTCGCCTCGATGCCGGAGACGTACCGGGCCCGGCACGCCCTGCGCGACACCGGCCTCGCCCTCGGCATGCCCCCGCAGACCGTCGACACGGTCGCCAAATCGTTCCCGCACATCCGGGCCTGCGACATCCGCGGCGCCCTCGCCGAACTCCCCGAGCTGAAGCAGCTCGCCGCCGAGGCCGACTCGTACGGTCCGCTGTGGGAGCTCGCCGAGGGCCTGGACGGCCTGCCGCGCGGCTACGCCATGCACCCGTGCGGGGTGGTCATCTCCGACGCCGCCCTGCTGGACCGGCTGCCCGTACAGCCCACCCCGGGCGGCCGGTACCCGATGGTCCAGGCGGACAAGCACGACGTCGAAGCCCTGGGCCTGGTGAAACTGGACGTCCTGGGCGTGCGGATGCAATCGGCGATGGCCCACGCCGTCGCCGAGATCCGCCGTACCACCGGCCGCCAGCTCGACCTCGACCACCCCGACCACGTCCGGCTGGACGACCCCGAAGCGTTCGAGCTCATAAGGAAGGCCCGGACCGTGGGCATGTTCCAACTGGAGAGCCCCGGCCAGCAGGACCTCGTGAGCCGCCTCCAGCCCCGCGGCGTCCAGGACGTCATCGCCGACATCAGCCTGTTCCGTCCGGGCCCGGTCGCCGGCGGCATGCCCGCCCTCTACATCGCGGCCCGGCACGGGGCCGCCCCCCACTACCCGCACCCCGACCTGGAGCCGGTCCTCGCCGACACCTACGGCGTGACCATCTGGCACGAGCAGATCATCGAGATCTTCAGGGTGATGACCGGCTGCGACCGGGCACTGGGCGAGATCGCCCGCCGCGCCCTCGCCGGCCCCGACCGGCTGCCCCGGGTGGAGGCGTGGTTCCGGCGGGAGGCGGGCGCCCGCGGCTACACCAGCACGGTCCTCGACGAGGTCTGGGGAATCATCGCGGCGTTCGGCGCGTACGGGTTCTGCCGCGCGCACGCCGTGGCCTTCGCCGTCCCCGCACTCCAGTCCGCCTGGCTCAAGGCCCACCACCCGGCCGCCCTCTACGCCGGACTGCTCGAACACGACCCCGGGATGTGGCCGCCCCGGGTGATCGTCTCCGACGCCCGACGCCACGGTGTCCCCGTCCTGCCTGTCGACATCAACCGCTCCGCGCCCGACCACCGCGTCGAGCGGGCGCCCGACGGCGCGTGGGCAGTACGCCTCTCGCTGTCGTCGGTGAAGGGAATCTCCGGCGAGCAGGTGGAGCGGATCGCGGCCGGGCAGCCGTACAACGGGCTGCAGGACTTCTGGGAACGGGCCCACTCCGCCCTGCCGATCGCCGAGCGCCTCATCCAGATCGGCGCCCTCGACACCCTGCGCGGACCGCTCACCCGCCGCGACCTCCTGCTCCAGGTCGCCGAACTCCACCGCCACACCCGGGCCCGCGCCGTCGACGGCCAGCTGGCCCTCGGTGGCGAACTCGTCACCGCCCAGTCCTCGGGACTGCCGGAGATGACCAGCCGCGAGGCCCTCAACGCCGAGATCGACGTCCTGTCCATCGACGTCTCCCACCACCTGATGGAGCACCACCACCGGCTGCTCCGCGAGCTCGGCGCCACCGACTCCGCCCACCTCGCGGCGATGCGCCCGGGGCAGAAGGTCCTCGTCGCGGGCGTCCGGGCCTCTACGCAGACGCCCCCGATCCCCTCGGGCAAGAGGGTCATCTTCGTGACCCTGGAGGACGGCCGGGGCCTCGTCGACATCGCGTTCTTCGAGGACAGCCACGACGCCTGCGCCCACACCGTCTTCCACTCCGGGCTGCTCCTGGTCCGCGGCACCGTCGAAGCCCGCGGCCCGCGCCGCACCGTCGTCGGCCAGATGGTCTGGAACCTGGAGGAGATCGCGGCCGCCCGCCGCGACCACGGCCCGGAAGCCGCCCTCACCCTCCTCGGGCGCTCCGGCCCCGCCCCCACCCCCGCCCAGAACGGCTCCGCCCCGGCCCCGGACCGGAACGGCCCGGCACGCACCCTCACCAACGGCACCGCCGGAGCACGCCTCCACCCCTACGCGGACCTCCAGCCCGCCGGCACCCGCGCCGCCGACCTCACATCCCTCGGCTACACCAGCCCCGGATCGGCGGGGTGACCACCATGAAGCAGAGCCTCGTAGAGCAGAGCGCCGTAGAGCAGGGCGCCTTCGAGCAGAGCGTTAGCGAACAGAATCCCGACGAGTCGGGCCTCCAGCCGCCGGGCTCCCACACGCCTGACCTCCACACGCCTGACCTCCACACGCCGGGCCCCCACAAGCAGATCCTCAACGCCCGGTTCCACTTCCCCGACGGCGCCGACACCGGCCTGTACGGACAACTCCTCGACCTCACCGCCGACATCACACCCCGCGTCCAGCCGATCCCGCCCGACACCGCCCACCTCGACATCACCGGATCCCTGCGCTACTGGCAGCGCGACGCCGAAGACCTGGCCGCCCTCCTGCGGCTGCGGACCGTCGCCCTCCACGGCGTACGGACGACCTGCGCCGTCGCACCCAACCGCATGCTCGCCACGATGACGGCCGCCTTCACCCCCCTCGGTGAAACCACCGTCCTCACCGAGGCGGAGGTCACCGGCTGGCTGCGTCCCCGCCCCGTCGCCGCCCTCTACGGAGTCGGCCCCGCCACCGCGGCCGCGCTGGCCAAGTACGGACTGCACACCATCGGAGACCTCGCCGACGCACCCCTGCCCACCCTGACCAGACTCTTCGGATCGGCCACCGGTCGCGCCCTGCACGCCCACGCGCACGGCGACGACCTCCGCCCCGTGGAGCCCCGGCCCCTCCCCAAATCCATGAGCGCCTGCCATTCCTTCGACGCCGACTGCCTCGACGCGGACCAGCACCACCGCGCCCTCCTCGGCCTCGCCCACCGGCTCGGCTCCCGCCTCCGCGGAGAAGGCCAGGCAGCCGCCGGCCTCACCCTCACCGTCCGTTACGCCGACCGCACCGCGACCACCCGGAGCCGGGCCCTGACCGAACCCACCCACCACACCCGGCCCTTGACCGGCGCCGCCTACGACCTGTACCGGCTCCTCGGCCTCCAGCGCGCACGCGTACGCTCCTTCGACCTCCGCGCCGACGCCCTGCGCCCCGCCTCCGAGTCCAGGAGGCAGCTCACCTTCGATCCCGCCGACGACCAGGCGCTCGCCATCGAGGCCGCCGCCGACCGTGCCCGCGCCCGCTACGGCCCCGATGCCGTCAAACCGGCGACCCTCGCCGGGGCGTAGGGGCGTAGGGGCGTAAGGACGTAGGAGCGTAAAGACGCAGGGCCGAGGGGGTGTAGGCCGGCGGGCCGTCCTGATCGCGCCGGGCTCCGGGCGGAATCCGCCAATTCCCGTTGGGGGAGAGCCGGATGGAAAAGTACGGGGTTAGCGTCCCCCAATGTCTTCGAACACACAGGCGCCCCGCGCTGCTTCGCCCAGTCGCCGTATCCTCCTGCGCACGGCCCTGGCGGGCACCGCGGCCGCCGGGTCAGTCCTCGGTCTCGGCGCCGTCTCCCCGGCCTCCGCCTCCGACCGCAACGCCGAGATCGCCGATAGGGGAGATAGGGCCGAACTCCAGAAGGCCGCCGATACCGAGGCAGCCGATACCGAGGCAGCCGCCGGTACCGCTGGCGGAGCCCGTCCCGTCACTCCGGACGAGGCCCTGCGCCGACTGACGGCCGGCAACCGGCGCTGGGCCGCGTACTGCCAGCAGCACCCGCGCGAATCACCCTCCGTACGCATCCAAGTGGCGCGGGAGCAGCACCCCTTCGCGATCGTGCTGGGCTGTGTCGATTCCCGGGTGCCGCCGGAGCTCGTCTTCGACCAGGGGCTCGGCGATCTGCTGACCGTGCGCTCGGCCGGAGAGGTACTGGACGAGGCGGTGCTCGGCAGCATCGCGTACGGGGTCCTGGAGCTGGAGGTTCCCCTGGTCCTGGTCCTCGGCCACCAGTCGTGCGGGGCCGTCGGGGCCGCGGTCCACGCGGACGAGACCGGCGCCCGGTTGCCCGCCCACATCCAGTACCTGGCCGACCAGATCCGGCCCTCCATCGACCACGGCCGGCACGGTGAGGCCCGGATCGCCGCCACCATCGACGCCCATGCCCGCCGCACCCGGGCCCGGCTGGCGGCGGAGCCCGACATCGCCCGCCGAATAGCCACCGGCCGCCTGGCCGTGACGGCCGCGCGTTACGACCTGAGCGATCAGAAGGTCCGCACGCTGCGGTAGCGGCCCCGCCCAGGCAGCCGGCCAGGCCGAATAGGTTTTGATGAATCCCGGCATACAAAAACACCCCGGACCGATTGGGTCCGGGGTGTTTGTTTGTGTATATTTGATGTTTCACATCTTCGCCGGGCGATGAAGTGAAGAAGCTTATGGAGACACCATATCGCGTCAGGAGTGGAATTGTCAACCGAAGAATTCCGGAATGAGCAGCAATTCATCACGACCCTCTACGCGCGCCTCGACGACCTGCGTGACCAGGCCGAACGCGCCGTGCAGGGGGCACTGGGCGCGGTCGGCAGCGGGTTCCAGGCGCGGTTGGAACGGGACGTCATGGTCGCTGAGCAGTCCGGTCTGCTTTCCGCTCTGAACACGGGAGAGAACGGCCTCTGCTTCGGCCGGCTCGAGTTCTCCGACGGTCAGGACCACCACATCGGCCGCATCGGAATCAGGCAGGACGACGCCGAGCGCACCCCGCTCGTGCTCGACTGGCGGGCCGATGTCGCGCGCCCGTTCTACCTCGCGACGGGCTATTCCCCCATGGGGCTGCGCCGCCGGCGCCACCTCACCACCCGCGGACGCGAGGTCACGGCCCTGCACGACGAGATCCTCGACCTCGCCGACACCGAGCGCACGGGCTACGAAGGGGCCGACGCGGACGCCGTGCTCCTGTCCGCGCTCGACGCCGCCCGCACCGGCCGGATGCACGACATCGTGCAGACCATCCAGGCCGAACAGGACCGCATCATCCGCTCCACCCACCGCGGGATCCTCGTCGTGGAGGGCGGACCGGGCACCGGCAAGACCGCCGTGGCCCTGCACCGGGCCGCGTACCTCCTCTACGCGCACCGCGAGCTGCTCGCCAAGCGCGGCGTACTGATCGTCGGACCGAACCCGGCCTTCCTCGGCTACATCGGCGAGGTGCTCCCCGCCCTCGGCGAGACCGGCGTCCTGCTCGCCACTCCCGGCGAGCTGTTCCCCGGCGTCCGCGCGACGGCCGTGGACCGCCCCGGCGCTGCCGCGGTCAAGGGACGCGCCACGATGGCCGGGACCCTCGCCCAGGTCGTGCGCGACCGGCAGGCGCTGCCCGAGACCGTGCCCGCGGGGAGCGGCGAGGAGGCCGACCGGGTCCCCGAGCCCGCCCTGGAGATCGACCACGACGACTACGGGACCCTGCTGCTCGACCGGACCATGGCCCACGAGGCCCGGGACCGGGCCCGCGCCACCGGGCTGCCGCACAACCTGGCCCGCCCCCACTTCGCCTTCCGCGTCATCGACGCCCTCACCGCGCAGCTCGCCGACCGGCTCGGCGCCGATCCGTACGGCGGCCCCAACCTGCTCGGCCCCGACGACATCGCGCAGCTGGGCAAGGAGATCGCCACCAGCGCCGAGGTGCACGCCGCCATCGACACGCTGTGGCCGCGGCTCACGCCCCGGCAGCTGATCGCCGACTACCTCGCGGATCCCACCCACCTCCCGGAACACGAAGCCGAGCTGATCCGCCGTACGACGACGGGCGACGCCGACTGGACCCCGGCCGACGTCCCGCTGCTCGACGAGGCGGCCGAGCTGCTCGGGATCGACGACACCGCGCGCCGCGCCGCCGAGGAACGGGAACGGCTGGAGCGCGTCGCGTACGCCCAGGGCGTTCTCGACCTGTCCGCCGGATCGGAGTCGTACGAGTTCGAGGACATGGAGAACGAGTTCCTCGCGGCCCACGACCTCATCGACGCCGAGCGGATGGCGGAGCGGCAGGAGGAGGACGACCACCGCAGTACGGCCGAGCGGGCCGCCGCCGACCGCACCTGGGCCTTCGGGCACGTGATCGTGGACGAGGCGCAGGAGCTGTCCGCCATGGCGTGGCGCCTGCTGATGCGGCGCTGCCCGACCCGTTCGATGACGCTGGTGGGCGACCCGGCGCAGACCGGCGACGAGGCCGGCTGCGGCTCGTGGCAGCAGATCCTGAGCCCCTACGCCGAGGACCGCTGGGAGCTCGTACGCCTCGGCGTCAACTACCGCACGCCCGCCGAGATCATGGATGTCGCGGCCGCCGTGCTCCGGGCCCGCCACCCCGGCTTCGAACCGCCGCGTTCGATCCGGTCCACCGGCCGGCGGCCCTGGATCCGGGCGACGGACGACCTGGCCGCAGCGGTCGCCGAGGCGGTACGGGAGGGCGCCCCGGTCGAGGGCCGGCTCGCGGTGATCGCCCCGCGGCAGCTGCACGGGGCACTGGCGGCCGCGCTGCCCGGCGTTCGCGTGGGAGAGGAGCCGGACCTCACCCGCCCGGTCGTGCTGCTGGACCCGCGCCAGGCCAAGGGCCTGGAGTTCGACACCGTCATCGTCGTGGAACCGGCGGAGCACGAGCCCAGCGACCTCTACGTGGCCCTGACGCGCGCCACCCAGACCCTCGGGGTGGTGCACACCGGCCGGCTGCCGGAGGGGCTGGGCGAACAGCCGTAGGAGAGGGGCGGCAAGGAGGCGGGAAGGACGCCCGGCGCCGGACGCCCGGCGCCGGACGCCGGGCGGACCGGCCGTCCGGCAAGCACGCTGGTCAGCGGGGTGCGGTGAGCTATGTTGGAACCGCAGTGGTAGGAGAGGGAGGACCGCCGGTGTCATCGGGGCAGCAGGCGCGCGCACAAGCGGCCGCGATCACGCCGAGCGGGCAGGCGGCCGATCACCAGCGCGCCCCGGCCGACCGGGTCCAGGCGCTGTTCGACGGCCACCAGCTCTCCCCGGGACAGCGGCGCATCGCGCAGTACCTGGTCGACCACCTCACCGAGGCCGCGTTCCTCTCCATCACCGAACTCGCCGAACGGGCGGGTGTGAGCCAGCCGTCCGTGACCCGGTTCGCGGCCGCCCTCGGCTTCAGCGGCTATCCGGCCCTGCGCGAGGTGCTCCAGCCGATCGCGCTCAGCGCGGTGGCCGGTTCCCCGGACGGCCGCGAACAGACCCGCCGCAACGAGCTGCAGGCGGCCGTCGACGCCGAGATCGAGAACCTGGAGAACGTGCGGCGGCTGTTCGCCGACACCAATCAGGTGCTCGACATCGGCCGGGAGCTGGCCCGTTCGGTGCCGTTGACGGTGCTCGGACTCAGGATCTCGGTTTCCCTGGCGGAGTACTTCGCGTACGCGGCCCGCCGCATCCACCCCGACGTCCGTCTGGTCACCAGCGGCGGCAGCGTCGCTTTCGACGCGCTCCTGCAGGCGAGGGCGGCCGGCGGCAGCTGGGTGCTGGCCTTCGCGATGCCGCGGCACGCCAAGGAGACCCTGGCGGCCCTGCGGGTCGCCCGCAGGGCGGGGCTGCGCGTCGCGCTCATCACGGACCGCACGCTGGGGCCGCTGGTGGACGAGGCCGATGTGGCGCTGACGGCCGGTACCGGTTCGAGGCTCGTCTTCGATTCGTACGCGGCGCCGGGCCTGCTGTCCGCCGCGCTGCTCCAGGCGATGGCGGACGCCGACCCCGAGCGGACGCAGACCCGGCTCGAAGGCTATGAGCAGGCCGCCGACCAGCACGGATTCTTCCTCTAGGAAGGCGCCGGGCGGCACGCGGGCATCATATTCACACCCAATCCGGGCATGAATATTTTCATACCCTTGCGTACTCAACGGTATATATGTTTACTGATGGCGGCGCGGTCATCCTCGACATGCCAGGGAGAGCGGCCCCACGCCCTCCCAGAACAGACACCCGGCGTGACGCCCTCCTCCTCACGTCCCGCCAGGTGTCCCGTCCGGCTTTCGGATCCCGGAGCGCCCTTGCGGCCTCGGCCAACCCCTGGGCCGAGGCCGCCACAGACACAACCGATCAGAGTTCCATCCTGCGGAAGTGGACAAGAATGTCTCAGACGGCACTCATCACGCGCAGCCCGGACTGGCCCCTCCAGGTCAAGCACCCCGGGAAACCCGACTGGGAACGCACGGCGGTCCGCTGGCTGCGCGACCTCCTCCCGGCCCGCTACGCCGGATACGTGACCCTGACCCGCAGCCCCGTACTCCTCGCGCGCCACGCCCAGCTCCAACTGCAGCACGAGATGCGGGCCGTGCGCGTGGCCATGGAGACCAGCCGCGCCGAACTCCCCGCCCTCGGCGTGGCGGAGGCGGTCATCGAGAACTCGATCAGGATGTACGCGATCGAGCTTGGCCAGCTCGCCCGCCTGGCCCGCGCCGTCCGCCTCGTCGGCGACGCGCTGCGCACCGCCGTCCGCTGACACCGCCCGGCCCCGGCGCTCGGGCCGCCGGGGCCGGCGCCTGACCTCAGCCGACGGCGGTGACGCCGACGAGCTGCTCCGTGATGAGCTCGGCCGAGGGGAACCTCATCCCCACCGCGGCGACGTGCTTCCAGTGCAGGGTGCCGTCCGGCGCGACGATGAAGACCGCCCGGCGCAGGCCGATCAGCGGCGCCGTGATTCCGAAGGCGCGGGCCACCGCGCGGTCGGTGTCGGCCAGCAGCGGCATCCGCAGGCCGCGGGCCGAGGCGAAGGACTCGTGACTGTCGACGCCCTGCGGGCTGATGCCCCACACCTGCGCCCCGCACGCGCCGAGCGCCTCCAGCCCGTCGGAGTACGAGCACAACTGGGCCGTGCACACGGGGGTGTTGTCGCCGGGATAGAAGGCGAGAACGACCGGGTTCCCGCGCTGCGCGCCGAGCGAGTACTCCCCTCGGACGAACGCGTCGTTGGTCAGCTGACCGCCGGGGAGCGAGAAATCGCCCACGACGTCGCCCACGGCCGGGATTCGGGTCACGGTGTCCGCGCCTCTCTGTTGGTGGAGGCCGTACGGTACCCGGTCGCGCGCCACTCGGGTTCGGCACGTACCGCTGCCGAGGTGGGTCCCCCTGGTGTTCCGGCACATCAACGGCTGGACTCAGGAGGACTCAAGTCCGGCCGTGAGTTTAACCCGGGTTAAACCTCAAGCTCAGCGGCGGTGCATGGTGTGCAGGGCCTCCAGGAGCACCTTCGGGTTGTGGCCGCCCTTGTAGACCGGCGGGGGCTGCCGGTCCAGGTGCAGCAGTCGGGCCACCGCGGTCCAGGCGGTCCGCACCGAGTACTCGACGGTGAACACCACGTCGTCGGGGACTTCCGCGTACTGGCCGATGAAGGCCAGGTTGGTGGATCCCGCCGGGACGGCCTCGGGCCGGTCGCCGGCCTTGCGGACGAGGAACTGGCTGGTGATGTACGGCATCAGCGCGGGCCGGACGACGGAGGATTCCAGGATCTGCTCGCTCTGCGCGAGGCGCAGGTGTCCGAGCACCTCGGCCAGGATCTCGCGGCCCGTGCACTCGGCCATCGTCTTTCCCACGTGGTCGCCCGCCTTGTCCGGGAAGAGCGCGTAGCCCCACCAGACGTAGGTGTCGTCCGGCTGCTCGTGGAAGTGCGGCTGGTGGTTGAGGACGATGGTCAACAGCCAGCCGGAGTCCTTGAAGGTGATCAGGCCGCCCTTGCCGGCCTCGCTGCCGGAGAACTCCTCCATGGCCTTGAAGAAGGTCGGGTCCTTGGTGGTGACGGTGAAGGATCCCCACGTCGAGTCCGCGACGGAGGAGTCGAAGACGGAGGGGTCGCCGAGGCCGTGCGGGCGTTTCGCCGCGAGTGTCCGCCACAGCTGCCAGGAGGCGTCGGGCGCGGAGTCGTCCAGTACGGCGGGGGTGTCGGTGGTGCCCAGCGTCGAATTGGCCGTCATCGAACCGTTGGTGACGAACACCAGGTCCTCGGGCGCGACGGGGATCCGCTCGGCCGCGTCGCCTTCGCGGGTGCATGCCAGGGCGGTGGCGGTGATGCCGTCGCCGTCGGCCAGCTCCACGTCCGTCACGGTGGTGTTCATCGAGAACGAGACGCCGTTGCTCCGCAGCCAGGACTGGAGCGGGCGCACGATCGAGTCGTACTGGTTGAAGCGGGTGCGGTAGATGCCCGACATCGTGTCGAAGGTTTTGAACAGGTGCACGAACCGGTTGAGGTAGCGCCGGAACTCGATCGCCGAATGCCACGGCTCGAAGGCGAAGGTCGTGCACCACATGTACCAGAAGTTGGTGGTGAAGAACTCCGGGGCGAAGCAGTCGGAGATGCGCTTGCCGTCGAGGCGCGACTCGGGGGTGGCCACGCACGCGACCAGGTCGAGCCGGTCGCGTTCGGAGAACCCCATGGAGCGGGTGTCGACCCGGTGTCCGGCGGCGTCGACCAGGCGGGCCTGGTCGTTCCAGGCGAAGTCGTCGTGGAAGGCGAAGGTGTCCTCCGTGACGGAGGTGGCCGGGCCGTCCGCGCGGCCCGCGCCGCCCGGGGAGTGGGGGGAGTCCAGGGCGGGGATGGAGTTCAGCAGGTCGTAGGTGCACTCGAAGTGCAGCTCGAACATCCGGCCGCCGCGCATGGTGTAGCCGATGTCGGGGTCGCCCGCCGCGTCCAGGCTCCCGCCCGTGCGGTCCTGGGCCTCCAGGATGGTGATGTCCGTGCCCGCGAACCCGCCCTCCCTGATCAGCAGCGCCGCTGCCGACAGGGAAGCGATTCCCGCACCCACCAGATAGGCCTTGGCCACGACACGTCTCCTCACCTGGCCGCACCGCACCGGCCCCGGTCGGCCGTACGATCACCCCGCCAGCCCACCACCCCCTACCGCCCGTCGCGACCCGGGCGCGCCCATTGGACGGGCGCGGGGGAGACGGGGGCGGAGCTCAGTACGGTCCGCCACGGAAGTAGGTGCTCGGCGACGGGCGCGGCCGGTCACCGCGCTCGTGCGCGGCATCGGAGCGGTCGGCGGGTGCGCACCGCGGGATCAGGGCGCGCAGCGTTTCCAGGCCGGCCAGGACGTCGGAGCGGTTGCCCGAGGCCTTCATCCAGCCGGGCAGCCGGGGGATCATCGACCGCGTCGGGCTGCCGAAGCCGGTGCCGCGTTCGCGCAACCGGGCTCCCACGTAGGCGGCCAGCTCGTCGACGTGTTCCTCGTTGTAGGCCCAGAGGACGTGACCCGCACACCGGGTCTGGAGCCAGAGCGGCCGCCGGAAGAACGGATCCTCGGTCCCGCCGAGCACCACGCCGATCAGCCCGGCTCCCCGTACGCCGGCCTCCCATGCGGCGACGGCCCCGCAGTGGGCGCAGGTCATCCGCCGGGGCCGGAACCGCAGCTCGGTGTAGTACGCGAGCTCGGGGAGGCCGGGCCTGGGCGTGCAGAGTGCCCGGCCGCCGCAGCGGGGGCAGACCACGAGGATCCGCTCGGCGAACCGGTCCAGCGGCATCCCGGGGTCGCGGTGCCGGGACGGATCGCTGTACGGCTCGGAGTGCATGGGGGACACGATGCCAGGCCGGGGGAGTGGGTCGGGCGGCCTTCGCGGTTCGGACACCGACATGGCGCGGGTGGTCCCGCCGACCGCGGCTCCTCGCGGCGGGCGATCGCGGAGCCCTGGTCTGGTCGGCGTGGGCGCCGCGATCCCGGCAGGCATCCGCATGCTGAGATGCGGAGCCACGTACCGGCGGCCCCGTGCCAGACTCTGCCGCATGCTTCGCCGGCTGATTATTAGCACCGGCGTGCCGGCCCCGAGCTGACTGCGCGATCACGCCCACAGCTCACCGCCCGCACGCAGACCTCTCGCATCCGCGAGGGGTCTTCTTGTTTTCCGGGGCAGGCGATTCCCGGTCCGGGCGCAGCCCGCCCGCCCCGTGCCACCTGCCGACCGCCGTCCCCCGCCCCGCCCCCGCCCCCGCGCAACCCCAGGACAGGAGCCCACGACTCATGACCCTGACCCGCAGCGACGCTCTCCCCGAGGTCGTCACCGCCTGCCACACGCTGACCGTCACCGTCCAGGACGGCGGCCACGCCCTCACCCGGATCTCCGCGACGCTCAACAACCTGTCCGTCAGGGCGTTGTCGTACAGGGCCTCCGACGGGGGCGGCCTCGCGGTGTGCGAGATCGTCGTACCCGTCGCCGACTCGCCCCGCGCCCAGGCCAAATTGCTCCGCTGCGTCGACATCGTCGGTCTCACGGCCCGCCCGGCGAGGGGCCTCCCGGTGGAACCCTCGTGAACCCGACTCCGAGATACTTGACTAGTCGTTCCAGTATCTCGTAGAGTACCGACCGTGGCCAGGACCAAGGAATTCGATCCCGACGCCGCGCTGCAGTCGGCTCTCGAGCTGTTCTGGCAGCGCGGCTACGAGGCGACGTCGATGGCGGACCTCGTCGACCGCCTCGGTGTCGGGCGCGCCAGCATCTACGCCACCTTCGGCAACAAGCACGACCTGTACATGAAGGCGCTGGACCGCTACAGCGAGAACCGCGACTCGCTCCTGCTGCGCGAACTGTCCCAGCCGGGACCCGCGCTGCCGGCCGTGCGCACGGTGGTACGGCGCTTCGCCCTCGAAGCCAGCACCAACGGGCAGCGCCTGACCGGCTGCTTCGTCACCAATACGGCCGCGGAACTCGGCGCGCACGACGCGGAGGCGGCTCGCAGGGTCGAGGCGAGCTGGGGCCACATCGAGACCCTGTTCCGCTCGGCGCTGGTACGGGCCCAGGCCCAGGGCGAACTGCCCGAGGATCGCGATCCGCGCACCCTCGCGCGGATGCTGCTGGTGCTGATGCAGGGCCTGCGCGTCGTTGGCAAGGCGTCGGGCGATCCGAACCTGGTGCGCGACGCGGCGGAGCAGGCGCTGGCCCTGCTCGACTGAAATTCGCTTCCCCCTGCGGGGAAGTTTCTTCATACGCTCATTCTGGAACGTGCGATCAAATATTAGGGGGAGAAAATGACCGCCACACAGAGCGGCAACATGAAGGCGGTGGCTCCGGCCGCCGTCTCGGCCGCCACCACGACAGGACCCAGCCCATCCGCACCCAGGGCGACCGACCCTGCCTCCGGCCCCGCTTCCGGCCCTGCTTCCGGTCCTGCCTTCGTGCTGCTCGGCGCGGTCCAGATGTCCTTGATCTTCACGCTCACCTCGCTCATCGTCCCGCTGCCCGCCATCGGCGGCGAGTTCGGCCTGGCCCGCGACGGCCTGCTCCTCCTCAGCGCCGCCTACGGCCTGACCTTCGCCGGACTCCTGCTCTTCGGCGGCCGCATCGCCGACCGTTTCGGCGGACGCCGGGCCCTCAACGTCGGACTGGTCGTGTTCGCCGTCGCCTCCCTCGCCGCACCGCTCGCCCAGGGCCCCGGGGTCCTGCTCACGGCCCGCTTCGCCCAGGGCGTGGGCGCCGCGCTCACCGCGCCCGCCGCGATGGCCGTCCTGCGCGCGGTCTTCCCCCAACCCGCCGCGTACGGAAGGGCCATGGCCACCTGGGGCGGCCTCTCCGTGCTCGGCGCGACCGCCGGAAACCTGCTGTCCGGGGTGATCTCCGCACTCTCCACCTGGCGGCTGTCCTTCGTCGTTCCCGTCGCGGTGGCCGTAGCCGCACTGGCACTCGCCCCCCGCCTGCTGCCCGCCACCCCGGCAGGCGAGGGCCGGTCCCTCGACCTCCCGGGCGCCTTGCTCGCCACCGCCGGCATCAGCCTGGCCAGTTACGGCCTCGTCCTCACCGACGCCCACTCCTGGGGATCGACCGGAGTCCTGGTCGCCCTGCTCACCGCCGCCGTACTCCTCGTGGCCTTCCCGATCGTCGAGCGCCGAGCCCGTGACCCGCTGCTCCCGCTCGGATTCCTCCGCAACGGCCGCCGGGTCCTGGCCCTTTCGGCCATCGGCCTGACCGCGGCCGGCACGGCCACGGCATTCGTCCTGCTCTCGCTCAGCCTCCAGGAGGACCGCGGCTGGTCGGCGCTCCAGACCTCCGCCGCGTTCGTCCCCTTCGCGGTGACGCTGCTCCTGGCCGGCCGCGCGGCAGGCCCGCTCATCGCCCGGTACGGGACCGCGACCGTGACCACGGCCGGCCTCGTCACCGCTGCGGCGGGCCTCGGACTCCTCGCCCTCACCGGGCTGGCCGAGAACACCCCGTACGCCCTCGGCCTCCTCCCCGGCCTGCTCCTGCTGCCGGCCGGTGGCGCCGCGGCCTTCGCCGGCGCCGCGGTCCTGGCCACGGACGGGGTCGAGCCGCACCAGGCGGGACTCGCGGGCGGGGTCATGAACACCGCGATGGAGCTCGGCCCGACGGTCATCTTCGCCACCGTCCTCGCCCTCGGTTCCGACAAGGTCTCGCTCGCGGCGATGGCGATCGCCTTCGCCGCGGCCGGTTTCCTCAACACCCGCATCAAGTAACCGGCCATAGTCCGCCGGTCGGGAAGTCCCGTCGGCGGCCCCCGGTTACGAGTCAAGGACCAACGAGCACGCGCACTGCACGGCGCACGGCGCACGTCGCACAGAGAAAGGCCAGCAATGAACAAGGGAGTCAGTACCGTGTCCACACGTTTCACCGGCAAGAGCGTCCTCGTCACCGGCGCCGGATCCGGCATCGGACGAGCCATCGCCGTCGCCTTCGCGGCCGAGGGGGCCTCGGTGGTCGTCGCCGGACGCACCGCCGCACCGCTCGCCGAAACGGTCGCCCTGATCGAGAAGGAGGGCGGAACGGCCGCCGCGGTCACCGCCGACGTCTCCCGCTCCGAGGAGGTACGAGGCCTCGTCGACCGGACCGTGGAACTCTTCGGCAGCCTCGACGTCGCCGTCAACAACGCGGGCGTCTTCCTGGGCGGCGGCCCCATAGCCGACCTCTCCGAGGCGGATTGGCGCAGCCTGCTCGACATCAACGTCACCGGCGTGCTCTTCGGACTGCAGGCCGAGGTGTCCCGGATGCGCGAGCAGTCCACCGGCGGGGCGATCGTCAACGTCTCCTCCAACCTCGGCGCCCACACCCGCATCCCGGGAGTGGGTGGCTACGCCGCCACCAAGGCGGCCGTCGCCGCCCTGACGCGGGTCGCGGCCCTGGACCACATCGCCGACGGAGTCCGCATCAACGCGGTGAGCCCCGGCCCGTCCGCCACCACCATGTCGCTCCACGCGGGCGAGACCGACGCCGACCGCGCGGCCCGCATGAAGGGCGAATCGCCCTTGGGCCGGGTGTCCACCACCGCCGAGGTCGCGGCAGCCGTGCTCTACCTGGCTTCGGCTGACGCCGCCTCCGTGGTCGGCACCGACCTGGTGATCGACGGCGGCGCCGCCGCCTGACCGGGAGGGGCCACCGGGCTCGGGATCCGGCCGACACGCCTCCATGAGGGGTGGCCGGCCGGATCCTTTCGCGCAGGCGGCGTTCGTACGATCATGGGGGTTCGCATGCGGGCTAACCTTGCGCCATGACGATGCACAAGGCCGTCCACGTGAGTGTTGACGCGATGATCGAGGACCTCAGGACGCTCGTCGAGGTCGAGTCCCCCTCACGCGATCTCGACGCCTTGACGGCATCGGCCAAAGTCGTCGCCGCCGTCATCGAGAGCCGTCTCGGCGGGGAGGCCCTCCTCGTCGACAGCGAAGCCGGGCCCCACGTCCACTGGTCGGCCGGCGGCGATCCCAAGGTGCTGATCCTCGGGCACCACGACACGGTGTTCCCGCTCGGAACCCTCGAACGCCGCCCGTTCCTCGTGGAAGACGGGCACGCGACGGGCCCGGGAGTGTTCGACATGCTCGGCGGCCTGGTCCAGGCGATCCACGGACTGGCGGCGCTCGACGACCGGTCCGGCGTCGAGATCCTGGTGACCGCCGACGAAGAGGTGGGCTCCCGTTCCTCCCGCGCCCTCATCGAGGAACGAGCCCTCGCGTGCGGGGCCGTACTCGTCTTCGAGGGCGCCGCCGACGGCGGAGCCCTGAAGACCGGCCGCAAGGGCTGCGGCACCTTCCGGGTCTCCATCGCTGGCCGGGCCTCGCACGCGGGCCTCGAACCCACCGCCGGAGTGAACGCCCTGATCGAAGCGGCGCACCAGGTACTGGACATCGCGGCGCTCGGCCGCCCCGAGATCGGCACGACCGTCACCCCGACCGTCGCGTCCGCGGGCACCCTCGACAACGTCGTTCCGGCGGAGGCGACCGTCATCGTCGACGTCCGGGTGGAATCGGGCGCGGAGAAGGAGCGCGTCGAGTCCGCGTTCGCGGCGCTCGCCCCGCATCTGGACGAGGCGCGGATCACGGTCGAAGGAGCCATCGGCCGGCCCCCGATGCCCGAGTCGGCGTCGGCCGAGCTCTTCGCGGTGGCCGAGCGACTGCTCCCCGGCATCGAAGGCAAGGCGGTCGGCGGTGGCAGCGACGGCAACTTCACGGCGGCGCTGGGAGTACCGACGCTCGACGGCCTCGGAGCGGTCGGGGGCGGGGCCCACGCCGACCACGAGTACCTGGTGGTCGGAGCGATGGCCGAGCGGGCGCACCTCGTCGCCGGACTGGTGAACGCGATCCGCAACGGATAGGCCGGCGACGGCGCGGGCGTTCCCGGCAGCGCGACGGCCATGTTCGGCTTGATCACCCCATGCCGTCGTCCGGCCTTCCGTTTAGAGTCGGGATCATGGAAAACAGGCAGCTGGGGCGTACGGGTAGGCAGGTCGGAGTGGTCGGGCTCGGAGCCTGGCAGTTCGGCACGGGCTGGGGGGAAGTGGACGAGTCCGACGCGCTCGGCACGCTGCGTGCCGCACTGGACTCGGGCGTGAGCTTCATCGACACGGCCGACGAGTACGGGGACGGGCGGAGCGAGCAGATCATCGGCAAGCTCCTGCGCTCGCTCGCGGGGACGGGTGCGACGGCGCCGACCGTGGCGACGAAGATGGGCCGACGGGTCGCCCAGGAGCCGGAGAACTACAACGCCGCCAACTTCCGTGCGTGGACCGATCGTTCGCGGAGCAACCTCGGCGTCGAGCGGCTCGATCTGGTGCAACTGCACTGCCCGCCCGGCCCGGTGTACGCGAACGACGAGGTGTTCGACGCCCTCGACGCGTTGGTCGAGGACGGAACGATCGGTGCTTACGGAGTCAGCGTCCGCAGTTGCGAGGAGGCACTGTCCGCCATCCGCCGCCCGAACCTGGCCACGGTCCAGATCGTCCTGAACACCTTCCGCACCAAGCCGCTGGAGCAGGTCCTGCCGGCCGCGGCGCAGGCGGGAGTCGGGATCATCGCGCGCGTGCCGCTGGCCAGCGGGCTGCTCTCGGGCCGGTACACGGCCGCGACCGTCTTCGGTGCGGATGACCACCGAAGCTACAACCGGGGCGGCGAGGTCTTCGACGTCGGGGAGACCTTCTCCGGAGTGGACTACGCGACGGGGCTCGAAGCAGTGGAGCGACTTCGTCCGCTCGTTCCCGAGGGCGTGGCCCTGGCCCAGTTCGCGCTGCGCTGGATCGTCGACCAGGAGGCGGTGAGCGTGGTCATCCCCGGCGCGCGCCATGCCGGTCAGGCGCAGGGCAACGCGGCCGCGGCCGCGCTGGCGCCGCTGTCGCGGGAGACGCACAAGGCCGTGCAGGAGGTCTACGACGACCTGATCCGCCCGCAGGTCCACGACCGCTGGTGATCAGGACAGGACCGCCCCCGTGGACGCCCTGCGCGACGCGGTGGCCGCCGGCCGCTGTGCGGCATCGGTCAACGCCCGACGGTGTCCGGTCGGGCCCGCCACCATGCCACCGTAGCCCTGACCTGTTCATCGACGGGCGTGGCGCGTACGGCGAACTCGGCTTCGTAGGCGGTCGAATCGACCAGGAACGGCCGCTCGAACTGGTAGCGGATCTCCTTCAGTTCGCGGATCAGCGGCGAGAAGAGCGATGCGACACCCAGTACGGCGGGCGAGAGCCGGCGCACGGCGACCGGTCCCGTTCCGGACTCGGCGGCGAGACGGTCGACCATTTCCCTGACGGACAGCGCGGGCGCCGTGGGGACGTGCCAGGCCCGACCCCAGGCACGCTCCTCGCCCGTGACCTCGACCAAGGCCCGTGCCACATCGGGAAGATAGGTCCAGCTGTGCGGGGCGTCCGGATCGCCCAGGGTGGAGACCAGCTTACCGCGGAGCACCCGTGGCACGACCCGCGCGGCCAAGTGTCCGCCCTCGGTCACGCCGGGACCGAAGAAGTCGGAGGCCCGCAACTCGACCGCCCTGATGCGACCCTGCTCGTGCAGGCTCCGTACCCGCTCCCAACCGGCGGCCCGCACCCGCCCCTTGGGGCCGGTCGCCGCGAGCGGCTGCTCCTCGGTGAGGGGGCCGTCCGCCGGACCGTATCCGTAGAGGTTGCCCAGCATGACGAGTACGGCCCCGGTCGCCTCGGCCGTCGCGACGACCGAGGAGATCAGGGCCGGCCATTGCCCCGCCCAGCGGTGATAGGGCGGTGCGGCGCAGTGGTAGACGGCTGCCGCGCCCCGGGAGGCCTCGATCAGCCGGCCACTGTCCGTCGCGTCCAACGCAACGTGCTCGATACCGGGTTGCGGGCTCCGGCCCGACTTGGTGACGACCCGTACCGAGTGCCCCTGCTCGGCCAGCAGCCGAGCGGTGGCCGCTCCGGCGGGCCCGAATCCCACGACGACGTAAAGGCTCACGTACGCACACTAGTGCTGTGACGGCCCTGTTCTCGTATAGCTACGGCCAGGTGGCGAGAAACGCTGGGTGACGTTCCGGGCTGACGTCTCCCCTCGCTGGCCGTCTCGTTGAGCTGAATGGGTCTCGGCGGGAGGGTGGGCGGGCGTGGCAGGACGCCAAGTGGGTCCTCGACGAACTACGCGAGGGTTTCAACCCATCCTCCTGCCGGCACCTGCTGCGGCCCCGGAGGTCTTCGCTGAAGATGCGGTCGTGTCCTGCCACTTGTTATAGCCCGTGGGCATCTCTGCGGGGGTCCGGTACAGCACACACTGGCGAAGCGGCCCCTCGGGCACGCTCGGATCCTCGAAGTCGTCGGCCGGGTCCCGGGTCATGCCGATCCGCCGCATCACCGCCTGGGACCGAAGGTTGTTGACGGTCGTCGACGCAACAACCTCCGCCAGCCCGAGGGCCTCGAAGCCGAAGGCCAGGCAGGCCAGGGCGGCCTCGGTGGCGTAACCGTGACCCCACGCCGAACGTGTCAACCGCCACCCGACGTCCACCCCCGCGAACGGCATGTCCTGGCCCACCTCGTCCAAGCCGGCGCGGCCGATGAACTCACCGGTCTCCCGTGCTTCGAGCGCCCACCATCCAAAACCTCGCTCGTCGAACTCGGCCTGCATGAGTGCCACCGCGGCATCGCTTTGCTCCCGCGTCAGCAGTTCCCCCAGGTGTTCCCGAACTTCGGGATCGGCGTTCATCACCGCCCATGGTTCGAGGTCGGACTCCCGCCACCGGCGGAGCAGGAGACGATCGGTACGCAGTTCCGGCACGCTGCCCACCTAACGCCCTCACGATCCGCGTGTCGATCGGTCATGTCGCGCCCTACGGTGCTCGCCACTAATGAGAAAGGACAGCTACTAGCCACCTGCCCGTAGCCATACGAGAACAGGGCCGTGACCAGCGCGCGGGCGCGCCGGCCCGTTCGCCGCTACATGGCAGCGCGCAGCATCCCGGCCGTCCTGGCCATGGCGGAGCGCGTCGGCTCGTCGCCGGCCGTCCGCGCGGCGTCCTCCAGCAGGAGCGCCGCAGCCTGAAGGAGACCGACGTGTACGGGTACGGTCTGCAGCCCGGTCAGGGCCGCCATCGCCTGATCGGTGGCGCTCTGTGGGATGAGGGTGCTGACTCCGCGTCCGATGCCGCGTTCACGTGGGCCCTGCGCTGGTGTACTCACCTCGCGATTCTCCCGGATCCGCGCGCGGATCCGGTGCCGACATCCGAGGGCCGCTCCGGGCGTGGTTTCCGCCCGGAGCGGCCGCGGCTCGCGGAGGCCGCCTACGTGTCCCGGTCGGAGGCCTCCCGAGCCGCATGCTCCAGCCGGCCCCGGTAGTCCTCCCACCACGCCGAGTCGCCGGGCGCCATGGCGTCGTTGCCGTCGTTCATCCCCACGGTGCCGTCCAGAAGTTCCCGGATGATGTCGGCGTGCCCGGCGTGCCGATGGGTGTCGGCGGTCACGCGCACGACGGCATGGTGCAACGTCACCTCGTCCTTGCCGCTCGGCCACCACGGCACCCGGCCCGTCGTCTCCAGGGCCAGCGCGTCGATCGTCGCGTCGGAGTGCGCCCACGCGCGGCGATAGAACGCGACTATCTGCTTCCGCGACTCGTCGGCGGTGGCCCACATGTCCCCATTGGGCTCGGCGCCTTCCTCCAGCCAGGGCAGCGCCTCACCGGACGGCCGCCCGAAGGTGTCCCCGAGGTAGCCGAGCTCCACGCCGGCCGCGTGCTTCACCAGGCCGAGGAGGTTCGTGCCGGTGGGCGTCAGCGGGCGGCGGACGTCGTACTCAGAGAGCCCCTCGAGCTTCCAGAGCAGGGCGTCGCGGGCCGACTGAAGGTAGAAGCGGAGGTCGGCCTTTGGATCAGATGCGGTCATGCGGCAAGTCTGCCGCACACGCCGCCGCTTGTGCGGTTCAGGTGTCGAGCAGCCGGTTGACCAGCGAACGGTAGGCCCGCAGGGCCTGTCGCAGGTCCTCGGTGGCCACCTGCTCGCCGTGGTCCCACTGCTTCTCCAGCCCGCTCCGGTGTTCGGCGAGGGCCCCGGCGAAGGCCTGCATGACCTCTGCCACAAGGGTGTCCGCCGCTCGCACCGCTTCGCGCGGTTCGTCCACGAACCGGCCCTGGATCTCGTTCCACGTGGTGCGGTAGCGCTCCACCTCCGCGCCGCCCAGCAACGATTCCTCCTCGCGCCCGGTGTCGCCGTCCGACTGCGGTACGGTCTCCCGGCCGACGCCCGCGTCCTGCTCAGGCTCCCGTCCGTTCCCGTCACGGCCGGGCTCGGACAACGTCTCCGGTCCGGACAACGTCTCCGGTCCGGACAGCGCATCCGGCTCCGACAGCGCATCCGGGTCCGACACCGCATCCGGGTCCGCGCCGGGGCCGCCCTCCGCGGTCCCCGTCGAGTCGTCCCGCGTCGGGTCGTCCCGCCGGTCCCGCTCGCCCGTGGCCTCGCCCGGGAAGAGGGCGGCGTCCCCTCGGGCGGGGGTGGGAGCGGGTGTGGGCGTGGGATGCGCCAGGTCTTCCGTCGTCAGGACGGGCTCGGGCGCCCGTCCCACCTCGTCCTCGTGGTTCGGCATGTCATCGGCTCCTCCGGTCGGAGAGCAGCTCCTCGAAGAGGGCGCGGTAGTGGACCATCGCGCCCCGGAGCTCCTCTGTCGTGGCCTCTCCCGCTCCGCTGCGCACCTTCACGGCGTGGGCGGCGCGGTACTCCTCCAGCGTGCGGCCGTGCTCCACGGACAGGTCGCGCACTTGCCCGCGATACCCCTCCTCGGTGGGATAGCCGCGCTCACCCATCAGCAGCGTCACCAGCTCGTCGGCCTCGGTCACGGAGGCGTCCGGCCGGTCCACGAACTGCTGCTGTACGACGCTCCACTTGTCCGCGTACAGCTGGCGTCGCTCGGGCGGCAGCTCCTTGATGTCGAGCTGGTCGTGCCGCTCCTCGCGGGCACGCAGATCGCGCTCGGCGGACCGTTTGCCGCCCTGTTCCTCGACGGTACGGTCGTATTCGGGTCCGAATCGTTCACGCAGGTGACGTCGTCGGGCCAGCATCCACAGCAGTGCGGTGAGCGCGATCACGACGACCGCCGCCACGACGATGATGGCGATCAGTACATTGGTTGACATCTCTGGGCTCCTCCCGAGGGCTCCGGCTCCTTGGGTTCGTTCATGCGGCTGCCCTGGTTACCGCGGGGCAAACCCCCGAGGGCCCGGCGCCCGGGGGCCGGGCCTTGATGCCGTTGCCCGGGTTTGAGCGCGCCGCCGCGGGTTAGGCGCTCGGTGCCGACCACTACCGGCGACAGGCGACCGACCGGCCAAGGAGTCACCATGCCTCGCGGTTCCAGTCCCAAGCGTGAACGCCAGTACGAGCACATCAAGGAGAGCGCCGAAGACCGGGGCGAGAGCTCCGAGCGGGCCAAGGAGATCGCCGCCCGCACGGTGAACAAGGAACGGGCCCGCGCCGGCGAGTCGAAGACCGCCAGCCGTACTTCGCTCCAGGACATGTCCTCGTCGAGGCGCGGCGGACTACGCTCGCACAGCGGTGCGCAGGGGCCGACGAAGGAGCAGTTGTACAACGAGGCCAGGCAGCGCAACATCAAGGGCCGCTCGGCCATGGACAAAGCGGAACTGAAGCGCGCTCTCGGCCACTGACCACTCCGCCGGCCCGTTCCGGGAAACGGGCCGGCGGAGTACTGGTACCGGGGCACGGTCTGGCCTCCTGGCCGCGACGGGGCCGTGTCCCGGCCGGGCCACGCGCCGCCGGGGCCTCGCTCACGGGCCGTCCGGAGCCCCGGACGGTCAAGCGGAAGGCGGGTACGGGGCGGACTTGAGGCGCCGGGCCAGGTGGGCGGTGTTGGCGGCGAGGGTGGCCGTCGTGCCGGCGGTCGCCCCGGGGGTCTTGTCGAGGTCCTGGTAGTCGGTGCCCTGCATGGCCTCTCCCACCCAATAGGTGACCGCGTTCGGGGGGAGTGAGAACCCGACGTCGTTGAGACCCTGGAAGAGGTCGGCGCTGACCTTGTGCGCACCGTCCTCGTTGCCGACGACGCACACGGCGGCGACCTTGCCGTAGGTGAGCATGCGGCCCTCGTCGTCGGTCTCGGAGATCTCCGCGTCCAGCCGTTCCAGTACCCGCTGGGCGATGCTGGACGGGTGTCCGAGCCAGATCGGCGTCGACAGGATCAGGATGTCGGAGCCCAGGACGGTGTCACGTATCTCCGGCCAGGCGTCCCCGTCGCCCATGTCGGTCTTCACCCCGGCCCGTACGTCGTGATCGGCGATCCGGATGGTCTTCCCGGTGACTCCGTGCTCGGCGAGCGCTTCCATGGTCTGCTCGGCCAGCAGTTGCGAGCTGGACGGGGTGGGGGAGGGGGACAGTGTGCAGACGAGCGCGACGGCGCGGAGCGGCGTGTTCGGTGTGGTGTCCATGATCTGCGGCTACCCGCCCGATCGGCCTTTATCCGGGTTGCGACGGCCGCTGGTGCGCATGCGCGGCATGCGAGCTGCGGGCCGCGAGCTGCGGCTGCGGAACTGCGGACCGTCACCGCGCTTCCGGTGGGGCAACCGGGCCGGAGCTGCGGCCCGCCCGTCGCGGCCGTTGCGTGTTCCCCGAGCCCCCACGGGGTAGGCGCGGCACGACCAGGGCCGGCCGTCACCCGGCGATGCGTCCGGCGAAGCGAAAGGACCGAAAGGACCCAGCCATGAACCGACCCGGATCCCTACAGCCCGGCTACGACGGTCTGCGGGTCGTGGTCGTCGGCGCCACCGGAAACGTCGGCACCAGCGTGGTCCAGGCGTGTGCCGACAGTCCTGCCGTGGCCTCCGTCCTCGGCGTGGCCCGACGCGTCCCACGGTGGACGCCGGCCAAGACGGCCTGGGCGGCCGCCGACATCGGCCCCCACGGCGCGGACCTGGCGCCGCTCTTCGCCGGAGCGGACGTGGTCATCCACCTGGCGTGGATGTTCCAGCCGACCCACCATCCGGCCCAGACCTGGCAGACCAACGTCCTGGGCAGCCTGCGCGTCTTCGAGGCGGTGGCCGCTGCGGGCGTGCCCGCCCTGATCCACGCCTCCTCCGTCGGCGCCTACTCGCCCGGCCCCAAGGAGACCCCGGGCGGCAAGGACCGTGCGATGGAGAAGGTCCGTGCGGTGGACGGGCACCGTGCGGTGGACGAGGACCGTCCGGTGGACGAATCGTGGCCCACCCACGGCTGGCCGCAGGCCGCGTACACCCGCGAGAAGGCGTACCTGGAACGCGTACTCGACGCATACGAGCACGCGCACCCCGACGTCCGGGTGGTGCGCATGCGGCCGGCCTTCCTGTTCAAGCGCACCTCCGCCTCCGAGCAGCGCAGGATCTTCGCGGGCCGCCTCCTGCCGGGCCGCCTGGTGCGCCCCGGGCTGATCCCCGCGGTCCCCGACCTGCCGGGACTGCGTTTCCAGGCCCTGCACACGGATGACGCGGCGTCCGCCTACCTGGCCGCCGCGACGCTGAGCGTTCGGGGCCCCTTCAACCTGGCGGCCGAGCCGCCCATCGACGGCGAAGTCCTCGCCGGTCTCCTGCACGCCCGCCGGTTCAGCTTCCCGACGGCGCCGGTCCGGACGGCGCTGGCCGCGGCATGGCGGCTCCACATGGTTCCCGCGTCGCCCGACCTCTTCGACGCGGTGCTGCGCCTCCCGCTGATGGATTGCACCCGAGCCCGCACGGAGCTCGCATGGGAGCCCCGACACACGGCGGTCGCAGCGGTGGAGGAGTTCCTCGAGGGCTTGCGCGAGGGCGCCGGACTGGCCACCGCCCCACTGGCCGCCTGAGCCGCTCCCCACTCCTTTCCAGTCGTCTCCACTCGCCTCCGCTCCGGTGGGTGTCGAACCCGGTGAATCCGGATGGAGTGGGTAGCTGTCCCCACCCCCGGGAGCACCCCGGCGCGGACGCCGCTCCGTAGGCCCTGCCGCGTCAGCGGGCGGGATCACACCATCCGCTTCCGACGCCCGCTCTCCACTACGCTCGTCCTCCGGGTGAGCAGCACGTGACCGACTGGGAGTGGAAGAAGACGATGACGCTGAAAGAAGGCCGGCGAGTCAAGCTGGCGGCGGACACCCGGCTGACCGATTGGGTGGCGACGGCGGGGGACGGCGCGTCCTCGACGGGGAGCGTAGCCGGGTCCCTGTTGCTGGCAGCGGGCATCGAGGGCACCGTCGAGCGGGTGGTCGAGCACGAGCACCAGAGCGAAGGTGCCCGTGAGTACGAGCGGCTCAAGTCGCTCCTCGACGCCTTCGGCCATGAGATGCCCGCGGGCAGCAAGGGGCAGCTCGAGGAGAAGGTCGGTTCCCTGGAGCCGGAGTGGATCGCCTACCAGGAACAGCGGCTCCGGGTGACGGTCCGGGTCCGCCTCGACAACGGCTTCATCCTCGACGACGCCGATGAGGGCGTCTTCACGCCCGTGTGATCAGATGGTGCTGGGGCCGCGCACGCCGCCAGGTCATGTCGGCCTCCGGCAGCCGGCCGCAACTGTGGCCACACCGGCTCGACGGTGAAGTCCCAGTACTGCCGCGAGCAGGCGGATCAGAGGTCGATCCAGTACCGCCGCTTGGGACCGATCAAGGTCTCTCGGACATCCTCCAGCACCCCGCCGTTGCCCTCGATCGTGCGCACCGACGCCTCGTTGCCCGGGTCGCAGGTCAGCAGGACCCGGTCCATCCCGAGCAACCGCGCCTCGTACAGGACCGAGCCCAGCGCCCAGGTGGCCAGCCCGCGCCGGCGTGCGGAAGGCCGGACGCTGTAGCCGATGTGGCCGCCCGCGTCGACCAGGAACGCGTTCAGGTAGTGGCGCAGGTCGACGGCGCCCAGATAGGTGTCGCCCTCGGCGATCCACCAGTACGTCGCGTGGACGCGTCCCTGCTCGATCGGCATCGTACGGTCGGAGTACCCGCGCAGTCGTTCCACCCAGGCCGCGAAGCCGTCCGCGGTGTCGACGTCGTCATCGGAGCCGAGGCCCGCTCCGTCCATGTGCGCGTCGGGCCCCCACTCCTCGTCGCGCGAGGCGAGCCAGGAGGCGTACAGCCGGGGGGTGGGGGAGATGAGCTCGGGCATACCCGGACGATAACAGTCCGATCATCGGGTCACGGCCGCCCGTCAGACGGGAATCCGGCCCCTCGGCGGCTGCCCGGACCTCGGCCGTCCACGTCTCCAACGGCTCGTCGCGCAGCGCCGTGATCCGCTCCAGGACGTCGGCGGTCCGCACCACGCGCGGTCGCGCCACCCTTCGCAGAGCCTCCCGGGCGCCTTCGTGGCCACCGAGGGCGAGGGGCTCCAGTACGTCGGCCGTCGTGAGAGCCTCGCCGGATGAGCGCTTACGACGAAGCCGAGGTGGGCGAGATACTCCGACGGCGCGGCTGGCGGGCGGCCTTTACGGTCACCGAGAGGGTCAACGCGTGGGCTGTGCTGGTGAGTTCCGTCGAGCGCGGGTACCGCGACGACATCTACGAGTACACCAACGACCTCTACTGCCGGAACTGGCTCCACGAGGCATGGCTCCTGCTGCCTGACCATGTGGTCCAGTTGTGGACGCCGCGTATCCAGACACTGGACGACCGGTTCCGGGCGGCGACGATCGCGGACGACGGCCTGGCCCTCGATCAGTTCCACAGGGTGCCGCACTACGACATGTGGTGGTGGCGCAGACACCCCCGAGTGTTCGTCGGGAGTCTGGGCCGGTCCCTGCGCTCCGCCGGCGCTGTCGGCACGGACCCCAAGAGCCCTGACGCGTGCCGTGCTGGTGGTCTTTGAGAGGATCCGGCCATGGTTGAGCACCTGAGGGCGGGCGGAACGCGGTCGGCGCCCGAGCGGAGCGGAACAGCCCCTGGCCGGGCCTTGCGGTGGGTGCTGCGTTCCGTGGTTCCGGCGGACGTCGAAGCGATGGCGGAATTGCGCGCGACGGTCATGCGGGCGGACCTGGAGCGCCTTGGTCGTTTCGATGAGCACCGGGTACGGCAGCGGCTGCGTGACTCGCTCTCCCCGCAGTACACGTCCGTCATCGAGATCGACCGCCGGCCGGCCGGGTGCGTCACCGTACGACCGGCCCGGGAAGGGCAGTGGCTGGAGCACTTCTACCTCGCTCCGCACCACCAGGGCCGGGGCCTCGGCTCGGCCGTCCTTCGTGGAGTGCTCGCACGGAACGACGCCCAGGGTGTGAGCGTCCGCCTCAACGTCCTACAGGGCAGTGCCGCCCGTCGGTTGTACGAGCGCCACGGCTTCGTGGTGGAAACCGAGGACCCGATTGATGTCTACATGGTCCGCCCGCCACGTGCGGGCACCGGCGTGGGCGGCGAGGCGAAGGTGTGTGACTGAGCCACCGCCCGGTGGGGCACGGCGGCGGTTCCGGGTCGCGAGTCCCATGGCCGGCCCAGGGCAAGCCGGCCCTTCCGAGTTCCCCACTCGTCCCACTCACCCACGCCCTGGCCCACCGCATCGGGGCCCGGCCGGTCAGGCGTCCACGGCGCGCCAGGCCGGGGCGGTTCCGTCCCGGTGGACGTGGCCGAACACCACGTCGGCGAGGTGGACTCCGAAGCCGATCGTGCCGGGCTCCGCCAGCTCCGCGACGAGGCGGCGGCGGTGGTCGGCGGTGCGGGCGGTGTCGTGGTCGAAGGCCGCGGACCAGTCGGGGTGGTCGATCTGGATCGGCGAGTGCACGGCGTCGCCGAAGGCGATCAGGCGCCGTCCGCCCCCGGTGATGACGTACTCGGCGTGCCCGACGGTGTGGCCGGGGGTGATCCTCATGCGCACGCCGGGGAAGACCTCCTGCCCGTCCGCGATGGTGCGGACCCGCGGTGCGAGGGCCGCGACCTGCTCGGTCATGCCCTGGGCCTCCAGGAGGTCGCGCCCCTCCCACTCCTGCTCGGAGACCAAGTACTCGGCGTTCGTGAACACGGGCTGGTCGCCGCCGGGGACGAGGTGGCAGGCCCAGCCGAGGTGGTCGGCGTGGAGGTGGGTGAAGGCCACCGCTTCGATGTCCTCGGGGCGGCGGCCGAGTTCGGCCAGGCTGCGTACGAGCGCACCTCCGTGGATCGCGCTGATCGGGCCGTCCGGAGCCTCGTGCGACTGCGGTCCGAAGCCGGAGTCGATCAGCAGCGCGCGGTCGCCGTGCTCCACCAGCAGGGCCCCGACGCTTCCCGCGAGGTGGCCCGTGGCGTCCAGGTACTCGGGGTGTGCGGCCCACACCTCGTCGGTGGTGTCCTGGAGCAGGTCCCGCGGTCGGAGCCGCACCTCGCCGTCCGGGACGTACGACACCTTCGTGTCACCCAGCCGTATCGAGCGGATTCCGGCCGGTCGGCGCAGTCGTGCGTCCTGATCCACCATCAAGTCAGCCATGAGTTCTCTTCTGTTGGGTCGTGGGCAGGGCATCGCCCCGTCTTCCGTGGCGACGAGCCCCACCATAAACGTCAAGCTCGAATCATTCAAGCTAGAAATATGTCGTCTTGACGGACTTGCTAGTGTGATGGCATGACGACGTCCCCCGAGCCGCAGGTCATCGCCGAGCGACAGCTGTGCGGTCTGGTGAACGGGCTGGCCCAGCGGATCGCCGAGCACGTACGGGCGCGCGCCGCCACCCTGGGCCTCACCGCGCCGCAGGCGATCGCCCTGCGGGAAATGAGCGGGCCGATGACCATGCGGGACCTGGCCGAGCGCATGAGCTGCGAGCCCTCGAACACCACCTTCGTCGTCGACAAGCTGGAGAAGCAGAGCCTGATCGAGCGCCACCCGCACCCCACGGACCGCCGCGCGAAACACCTCGTCCTCACTGCCGAGGGCACCGCGCTGCGGACGCGTCTGCTCGAACTCCTGGCCGTGGACTCCCCGCTGTCCGGCCTCGATCCGCAGGAACAGCGCGTCCTTCACGGGCTGCTGGAGCAGGCCGTCACCTCTGCGTGAGCCGGCGGCGCGGTCGTGGCGGCCACGGGCCCGGTTCGCCTGCCGGTTCGCCTGCCGGTGCACCTCATCGAGATGCCCTGGCGAGGCCCTCGGTCCGCGCGGGGCGGCGTACGGCGTGGCGTTCGCGGAGCCCAGGGCCCCGGGGCCCTGGGCTCCGCGCTGGCCGAACGAGGCGGTCGCGTCCCGCCCGGCGGGCGGGCTCGCGCCTCTCAGTGGAACTCGTGGACCACCTGGATCTCGCCGACGATGTGGGCGTTGAAGACATCGAGTTCCTCCGCCGGAACCCACAACTCGAGGATCGTCCGGCCGCCGGCCTGCTGGACCGGGTACCGCTTCAGGAAATCGGTCTCGACTTCGAAGCGGGTGACGAAGCCGGCTCCGTCGTGCTTGACGTTCCAGTCCCGCGCGATCTTGATCGCGTAGTCCTCGTTGAGCACCGGGTAGAAGATCGGCTGCTCCGGCAAGCGCGGCGGCCACGCGCGCCAGTCGAGCTCTCTGACCAGGTCCAGCTCGACGGGGCCGGTAGGGCGCCACAAGGTCGTCGTCGCTTGCCGGCTGGTCATGGGGATCGCTCTCCGGATGTCGGGGGCCGATGGATCGGCTGGTCGGGCGACCGGACGATACCCCTGGGTCAAGCCCGACGGCCACGTCGTTTCCACACCCGTGGCCTTGGCGCCCGCCCGGCAGCTGGTTGCCCGCGCCCCATGGACGTACCGGCTTTCGACCCCGAACTGAGAGCGACGCGCGCGGCTTTGGGGGAGGGGGCGCTGGAGCCGTTCACCCCGGAGAACCTCGCGGAACGGCAGGCACGGGATGCCGCGCTGGCCCGGAGCCTTCCACGGCTTCGACACCATCGCACCGCGGGCGGCCCTCAGCCGGGGCGCCCGCGGTGCCCGTGCCCGCTGGCTCCGGCGCATCCTCGCGCACCCCGCCACCGGCCCGAGGACCCGTCCGAGGTCGACCCCGAGGGGCCGCCCGCAGGTCCGTGACCTGTGCTTCCTGCCGTCCCGGGCCTCCGGCGGGGCGCGCCCGCACCGTAGGCGGCCGGAGGCTGGACGTGGGATGCTCAAGGGATGAAGGGTGACGCCGCGCCTTCGGGTGAGGGCGCCGCACCCGAGGTGCTGGCGCTCGCCAAAGTGGTCGCCAGGCTCCGCACGGAAGTCGTGGACCTGGAAGGCGTCGCCGCGACCAGCGCCGTCGTGGAGCGGGCCAAGGGCGTACTGATGGCCCAGGCGGGAGTCTCCGCCGATACCGCGTACGAGATGCTCCGCGAGCACGCCGGTGAGCGCGGCCACACGCTGCTGGAGGAGTGCTGGATCACGCTCGGCCGGCTCCGCGTCCGCCCGGCGCCCGGGACCGCCTCCTTCTCCGGGCCCGTCACGCAGGACGTGACGCATGACACGGACCCGGTCTCGGATGCGGACCGGGTCCCGGATAAGGACCCGTCGGGCGCGGACCCGGCGTCGGGCGCGGACCCGGCCTCGGGTCCGGCCCCCGCCTCGCGCGCGGCCACGACCGCGGGCAGGCAGCACCAGTCCGGCGACTCGGCCTTCAGCCGTCGCCGTTACCTCGTCCGTGGCCGTGATGGTGAGGCGGTGTTCCGTCCGCTGCTGGCCCGGCTCGCAGAAGGGCTGGCGGCGGCGCGGGATGGCGACGACATCGCGGAGTTGTTGAAGACCGTGCTCGGCGGGGTCTCGGGCGTCGTGGCGGTGATGATCTACAGCCTGACGCCTGCCGGGAGCCTGGAGCTGAGCGGCCATGCCGGTGTCGAGGAGACGCTGGCCGAGCAGTGGCGGCACGTCCCTCCGCTGAGCGGCGTCGCCGCCCACGAGGCGATCGCCGGGCGCCGGGCCCTTTGGCTGGAGGATCCGGTGCGCGATGCCCGCCGGTACCTGCTGATCGGGGACCCGCCGGAGCGCTGGCCTTCGCGTGCCTGGCTCCCGGTACCCGATGAGGGGCCCCCGAAGGCGGCGATCGGCTTCCTCCGTTCGGAGCCCGGCCCCTTCGCGGCCGACACGCGGGCCTTGCTGCGGCGGGCGGTCCGGTTGTGCGCGGGCCCGCTGGGATGGCCGGAGCACCCCCGCGACGCCCACCCCGACGGGGAGGCTGGGAGCGATGCCGTGGCCCGTGTCCAGCGGGTCCTGGACGCGCTGGCCGGACCCGCGGTCCTGCTCACACCCCTGCGCTCGTCGACGGGAGAGGTGGAGGACTACTGCATCGAGGCGGCGGCGCCGGAGTCGGTGGACGTGGCCGGGCGCAAGGGTAAGGAACTGGTGGGCCGCCGGGTCCTGGAGACGTATCCGACGGTGGTGGGCAGCGCGCTGTGGGAGGGGTATCTGGAGACGCTGACGACCGGGACACGGTACGAGGGCGAGCCCTTCACCTACGAGGAGGTGGTCTCCGGTGTCCCGAGCCAGTCCGTCTACTCGGTCCGGGCCTCCCGGCTGGGGGACCACCTGGTGGTGTCGTGGGTGCGCCATGACACCAGCGAGCGCGAGGCCAGGCGGCTGGCCGACATGCAGCGCCTGGGTAACCTGGGCTGGGCCGGCTGGAACCTGACCACGGACACCATCACCTGGTCCGATCAGGTCTACGCCATCTTCGACCGCGACCCCCTCCGGGGACCGATGACCTTGGAGGAACTGCCCCGCCACCTCCTGCCCGACGACCTGCCGAAGCTGGGCGCGGCGGTCCAGCGGCTCCTGAAGGAAGGCGAAGCCATCGACCAGCCGTTCCGGATCACCACCGCGCACGGCGTACGCCACCTGCGGATCGTCGCCGAGGCACGGACCGACGCCGACGGGACCCCCCTGGAGGTCCACGGCTTCTTCCAGGACCTCAGCCGGCAGCGCGCGGCCGAACTCGCACTGCTCGAGAGCGAGCGCGCCGTCCTCCTCCAGCGGGGCATGCTCCAAGCCGAACGCACACTCGCCACCCGCCTCCAGGACACCCTGCTGCCGATCCCCGAACAGTCCCTGGAGCTCGCCGGGCTCCGCGTGGATGTCGCCTACATTCCCGCCGACAGCGGCATCAACGTCGGCGGCGACTGGTACAGCGCGATCGCCCTTCCCGACCGGAGCGCACTGTTCGTCGTCGGAGACGTCGCCGGCCACGGCCTGGCCGCCGTCGGCACCATGGCCCAGCTACGGTTCACCACCAAAGGCATGACCGTCACCGGCTCGGCCCTGCCCGACGTCCTGCACCGGCTCAACACCCTCCTGCTCCACACCGCCCCGGACCCCTCCGCCGGCGCCACCGCCACCATGGTCATGGCCCGCTACCAGCCCCGGGACCGCACCCTGACCTGGGTCCGCGCCGGACACCTGCCTCCGCTGCTGATCCGGGACGACCGGGCAACCTTCCTCGACCAGCCCGAAGGCACCCTCCTGGGCGCCACCTTCGACGCCACCTACCAACAAGCCACCCTCACCCTCCAGCCCGGCGACCACCTCCTGCTCTACACCGACGGACTCGTTGAAGAACCGGGCGAAGACATCGACACCGGACTCGACCGACTCGCCACCACGACCCTCCGACTCCTCCACGACGGCGGCCACCACCCCTCCCTCCCCCGCACACTGGCCACGCAGCGCTCCGGCCACCGCGACGACATATGCGTCCTGGACATCCACGTCCCCGACGACGCGGCCGACCAGCCGGCCGTGGGCGACCAGCAGGCCGTGGCCCACCAGCCGCCGGCCGTGGGCGACCTCCTGGACGCGGGCGCACCGCCGTGTCCGCCGTAGGGGTGAGAGTGCCCGCTGTGATCCAGTGTGTACAAGAAGGGTCAGACGGCCCCGCAAGGGGGTATATCCCCTCGGGAAGAAAACGACGGTTCCTGCGGGCCCGATCCGGGCCGACAGGTACCCACAACCCCGTCGGAGGACGCTCATGCCATCCGTTTCCGTTTCCCGCGACATCACGGACCCGCTCCATATCGAGACCCCCGTCGAGACCCCCGAGGTCTCCGAGGCGCTCGGGGTGCCCGATGTCCCCGAGGACCGGGTCGCGGTCAGCACGGCCGACGCGCGGACCTTGTCCGTCGCGCTCTTCCGCCGCCTGAACGAGCTGCAGGAGGGGACGCCCGAGTACTCGTACGTCCGCAATACCCTCGTCGAGCTGAACCTCAGCCTGGTGAAGTACGCGGCGCGCCGGTTCCGCAACCGCTCCGAGCCGCTGGAGGACATCGTCCAGGTCGGCACGGTCGGCCTGATCAAGGCCATCAACCGGTACGACGCCGAGCGCGGGGTCGAGTTCACCACGTTCGCCATTCCCACCATCACCGGCGAGATGAAACGGTTCTTCCGGGATACCAGCTGGTCCGTGAAGGTCCCGCGGCGCCTCCAGGAGCTCCGCCTCGACATCGCGAAGGCGCACGACCTGCTGGAACAGCGGCTGGGGCGGCGGCCGACCGACCGCGAGCTCGCGGAGCGCCTCGGGATCAGCACCGCCAAACTCGCCGAAGGCCGTCAGGCGGCCAACGGCTACACCGCCGGCTCCCTGGACGCTCCCGTGGGGCAGGAGGCGGAGGCCGCCCCGCGGGTGCTGCCGATAGGGGAGGAGGAGGAAGCGTACGACCGCATCGAATGCCTGGAGACGCTGAAGCCCCTGCTCGCCACGCTCAGTGACCGAGACCGGCTGATCCTCTCGCTGCGCTTCGGCGAGGAGTTGACCCAGGCGGAGATCGGCGACCGGCTCGGCCTCTCTCAGATGCACGTCTCCCGGCTGCTCTGCCGGATCATGACGGATTTGCGGGCCGGAATGCTGACGGACGAGCCCGAGGGCGAGGGCGGGGCTCCGGCCGCGGGCGACAGCGCGAGGACCGTACCGGCATAGGGCTCCTGCTTCGTGGGACCGCCCGGCACCTGGGCACGGGGGGCCCAGGTGCTGATTGATGTTCGTCCGTGTGTGTGCCTCTTCCGCGTGCCTGCCTCCGCGGCCCGTGCGGGCGGGGGCAGATCCGTGCGGGCGGGGCAGGTCCGTGCGTGCTCGTGCGGGCTCAGGCCGAGCGGGGGAACCTGTCGAGCCACCGCTCGACGGCCTCGCCGTCCTGCCGGTGCCCGATGTCCGGCGGTGCGTCGACCTCCACCCACACGCGCTTCCCGGCGTCCACCGGCTCGTAGCCCCACTGCCTGGCCAGTCGCTCGACGATGAGGAGACCGTGGCCACCGGGCAGGCCGGGGTCCACGTGGGTCCTGACGGTCGGTGCGACCGGGCTTCCGTCGATGACCTCTATGCGCAGCCGCTCGGGTGTGCAGTGCAGCAGCAACGACTTCGGTCCGCCCGCGTGCATGCACGCATTGGCCACCACTTCGGACACCAGCAGCAGGGCGTCCTCCGCCGGCAGGGCGCCGTGGTCGGACTCCTCCTCGTGGCCGCTCCCGCCGCCGCCCCCCGGCAGCCACTGCCACTCGGTCAGGGCCCGACGCGTGAAGTCGCGGCACTGGCCGACGACATCCGTGGTGTCGTGCAGCACCAGCTGCCGGGTCTCTTCCGGTGACCGGCGCTCACTCATCGGTGCTCCTTCGCTGCGCGCGCTGCTGGTGCGCCAGCGCCGCCTCGACATCGGTGTGGAGCGGGAAGAGTCCGTCCGCGCCGGTGATGTGGAACATGCGTTCGATCGGATGGTGGAGGCCGATCAGTTCGAGGCTGCCACCGGATTCCTGGACCGCGAGCCGGTTGTGCAACAGCACGTTCAATCCGGTGGAGTCGCAGAAATCCAGCCGGCTGAAGTCGACGAGCAGCCGCGGCCTGCCGGCGGCCCTCGCGGCCGCGAGAGCCGCCCTCAGGGGCTCGGCGGTGTCGTGGTCGAGTTCCCCGGCCAGCGCAAGGACGGTGGCCCCGTCGACGGGTCGTACGTCGACCGCAAATCGATCACTGTCCGCCGTCGGCATCATGCACCCCTTCGCGCCCGTCCACCTCCGGATACATCTCGCGCCTACCCCCTCGCACGCCGTCAAACACGGTGGCGAACGCGGCGGAGAGACGACCGGTCGGGGGAGGTGGGGCGGAAGGTCAGGCGGGCGGCGCCGGGTCGACGGGGAAGAGCCCGAGGGCGCCGGTGAGCTCCAGCAGACGCACCATCTGGGGGTTCGGCGCGGCCAGGCGCAGCGTATGGCCGGATTCGACCGCTTCGAGGCGGGCCCGCAGCAGAACGTTGAGACCGGAAGAGTCGCAGAACGTGAGACCGCTGAGGTCGACGACGATGTCGAGGGGTCCGTCCGCGCGGGTGACGGCGTGCAGGAGCGCGGCGCGGACCTCGGACACCCGGGTGATGTCCATCTCGCCCGACAGGCGGATCACGACCGTTTCCGGGGCCGAGTGCGCCGGGCCCTCGGCAGGCTGCCGACCGGGGTCCGGCTGGACGGGCTGGACGGGATGGGGCTGGACGGGGTTGGCCCGGTCGGGGTTGGTCCGGTCCGGGTCGGCCCGGTGGGGGTCCTGCTGTGCGGGCATCTGACTCCTCTGCCGCGGATCCCGGCCGCCGACCGCGCCGACGCCCCCGCCCGGACGAAATCCCGGGGCGGGAGCGCGGTGGCGCGGATCGCGCCGGGTGGATCACCAGACCGGGTCAGCGCTTCTTCATCTTCTCCGCGGTCTTCGAGGTCATCTCCTCGGCCTTGCCGCCCATCTGCTCGGCACTGCCTTCCGCCTCCATGCGCTTGTTGTCCGTCGCGCTGCCGGCGGTCTCCTTCATCTTGCCCTTGACCTGCTTCGCCTTTGCCTTTGCCTTGCTCATGACGAGGTGGTTCCTTCCGGGGGAGGGTTGCTGCTGCCCACCATGCGTCAGCGGACGGCAGCTCGCAATATGTCCGCAATGTTCGGTTGGTGGTTCGATTCCTGCGGCTGACGGTTCTGCGCCTGCCCGGCCCGTCGGCGTGCAAGCGGCCCCGCGGCCCGATTGCACGCCCATGGCCCGGGTAGCCGCCAGAGGACGCCGGCACTCCTCGGGCGCCGGACCCCAGCGACCTACGGAGAGCCGTCATGACCGACCTGGGTGACTTCGCCGCTGTGCTCGACGGCCCGATGTACGTCGTCACCGTCGAGGCCGAAGGTGAGCGGGCGGGCTGCCTGGTGGGGTTCGCCTCGCAGTGCTCGATCCACCCGCCCCGCTTCGTGGTCTGGCTGTCCGTCGCCAACCACACCTACCGGGTCGCGCGCGAAGCCTCGTACCTGACCGTGCACGCGCTGAGCCGTGGGCAGCGGGAGCTCGCCGAGATCTTCGGCGGAGAGACGGGCGACCGGGTGGACAAGTTCGCGCGCGCCGACTGGCGTCCGGGTGGGCTGGGAGGCCCGGTGCTGACCGAGGTCCGGACCTGGTTCACGGGCCGGATCGAGGGGCGGCTGGAGGGCGGAGACCACATGGGTTTCCTCCTCGCGCCCATCGAGGGATCCGGGCCCGCGGAGGGCGCGGCGGCGCCCGAGACGCTCCGGTACGGCGACGTGCGGGATCTGGAACCCGGCCACCCCGCCTGACCCGCCACCGTTTCAACGGGCTGATTGTGGCTAGGCGCCCGACATGATGCGAATCGGATACACCATGATGACCGAGCAAGCCGGGCCGCGTGACCTCGTGAACCACGTGGTGGGAGCGGAACGGGCGGGCTTCGACTTCTCCGTCATCTCGGACCACTTCTTCCCCTGGCTCGACTCCCAAGGGCACGCCCCCTACGCGTGGAGCGTCCTCGGCGCGGCCGCGCAGGCCACCACGCGGATCCCGCTGATGACGTACGTGACCTGCCCGACGTTCCGCTACCACCCCGCGGTGATCGCCCAGAAGGCGGCCACGATGCAACTGCTCTGCGAAGGCCGGTTCCGGCTGGGCCTCGGTTCGGGCGAGAACCTCAACGAGCACGTCGTGGGCGGCGGCTGGCCCGCCGCCCCCGTCCGCCTGGAGATGTTGGAGGAAGCGGTCGGAATCATCCGGGCCCTCCTCGCCGGGGACCACGTCAGCCACCACGGCGCCCACTTCGACGTCGAGAACGCCAAGATCTGGGACCTCCCCGACGAGCCGCCGCCCATTGGGATCGCCGCCTCCGGCGACCGCTCCTGCGGGATCGCGGGCCGCTACGGAGACCTCCTCATCGCCGTCGAGCCGAAGCGCGAGCTCGTGACGTCGTTCGAAGCCCAGGGCGGCGAGGGCAAGCCGCGCATCGGCCAGCTGCCCGTCTCCTTCGGCACCGACCGCGGCGCGGCGGTGGCACGGGCCCACGACCAGTTCCGCTGGTCGCTCGGCGGCTGGCAGGTCAACGCCGAACTCCCCGGCCCTGCGGGCTTCGCCCGGGCCACGCAGTTCACGCGGCCCGAGGACGTCGCCGACACCATCCCGTGCGGAGACGACGTGGACGCGTTCGTGGACGCGGCACGCCCCTTCGCGGACGCCGGATTCACCGAGCTCGCCCTGGTCCAGGTGGGCGGCGACCAGCAGGAACCCTTCCTCGACTGGGCCGAGGCGAAGCTGTTGCCCGCCCTGCGTGAACTCTGAGCCGCGGCGGGCGTGCGAGGAGTGGCGGCAGGGTAGCCGCCCCACAGGTTCCAGTGATCGACAGACCCAGGGAGTGATCATGCCCCGCGCCGCGCTCTTCGACGTCGACGGCACCCTCACCGACACCAACCACCTGCACGTCACCTGTTGGTGGGAGGCGCTCCGGCAAGCCGGCCACGAGGTCGCGATGCACGACATCCACCGCGCGATCGGCCTGCAGGGAGAGGACCTGCTCGCCCACCTGCTGGGCGACCAGCGCGACACGAGCGAGGACGAGACGCTCAGCGCGGCCCACGCCACCCTGTACGGCACCTACTTCGACCGGCTGCCGAGCCTTGACGCGGCGGCCGAGCTGCTGCGCGAACTGGCCCGGCGCGACTGGCGCGTCGTCCTCGTGACCTCCGCCAAGGAAGCCGAACTGGGCGCCCTGCGCAAGGCCATCGGCGCCGACGACGCCATCACCGCGGCGGCGAGCTCCGGCGACGTCGACGAGGGCAAGCCCGCACCCGACCCGGTGCGCCACGCACTCGATCTGGCCGGGGCGCGCGCGAGCGGGGCCGTATTCGTCGGCGACACCGTCTGGGACATGCGGGCGGGCGCCCGTGCCGACGTCTCCTGTGTGGGGCTGCTCTGCGGCGGCATCCCGCGCGCCGATCTCGAAGAGGCCGGGGCGCGCGCCGTCTACCGGGACCCCGCCGACCTGCTCGCCCACCTCGACCACAGCCCCTTCGCGGCCGTCGGCTGATCACGATCGGGGCTGATCACGGTCGGGCAGGCCGACGAGCGCGCATAGCGCCGGTGCGACGCCGGGTCGCTTGGCTCCGCCTCGCCACGGCCCAGCGGTCCAGCGGTCCAGCGGTCCAGCGTCGCATCTAGCTCTTCGGGGCGGACGCGAATCCGATGCACTCGACGTCGATCTGATCGGCGAGCTCTGTCATCACGCGCGCCAAGTCCTGGACGGTCTCTTCGTCGGCTCGCATGTCTCCGGAGTCCGTTGATTCCACCCAGTCTGCCGCGAGGCGGCGTAGCAGGCCGGTGACGTGGTCGGCGGGGATCAGCAGTGCGCCGTCGTCCGCAGGGATCAGCGGAATGGATACCTGGATCATGCAACCGCCTCCCTGAGCAGCGTCCGTGGTGTCACGGGAGCGGTTACCCGCTCGACCGGGTGGCAACCGTGGGGCTGGTGGCGCGTATTTCGGCGGGGGCCGGCCGGGCCGCCGCGGGCATGGGCGAGCCGGCGGAGGAGTTCCGCCGGCTCGACCCGGGCGCGGTACGCCTACCAGTAATGGCGCCGTCCTCCCACCGCATGTCCGACGGAGCCGAGGATCCAGAGGACGACGCCGATGACGACCAGGATGATCCCGATGGTCCACAGGATGGAGATTCCGAGGATGTAGCCGACGATCAATAGGACGATTCCGAGTGCGATCATGATGTTCTCCGATCTCGCAAGCCGCTTATGCCCCGTTTATGCGTCGGAATGCATGCCGTGGCTCGGCGGTCTTACATGTGGGGCTGGTTGTAGTACCGGGCGAACTGCTCCAGATAGGTGGGCTCGCCGCCGTACTTGGCCTCGTCGAACTCGGGGGCGTTCTTGATCTGGTCCTTGCTCCGGTTGACGTAGACCTTCTGCTCGGCCGTGTCGATGCGCGTGATGGTGCCGGCCGGGAGCAATACGTGCTTGCCGAAGATCCAGACACCGGTGTCGACGACGAGGTGGGACGCGCCGACGACCTCCGAGTGCTTGTCGATCTTCCCGATGCCCCCGTCGGTGGCCTCGACCTTGTAGCCGACGAGGTCGATACCGCGCCGGTAGCCCGTGTTCTCCTGGTGGCCCCAGATTTCTTCCTCGCTCATGGCTCACGCCTTTCTGTGCTCGGGCGTCTCCCCACAAAGAGCACCGGTACGCATGGCGACGGAGCGTCCGGGCCCCTCGATCACCCCTGGTCACCCGCGGTCACCGTGGCGGTGGGGGAGAGGTGGTAGACGGCGAAGGCCTGGTCTATGACGGCCATCGCCACGTTGCGGACATGCACGCCGCCCGGCGTCATGCCGTGTTCCGTGCCGAGGTGGGCGTGCCCGTGCACGGCGAAATCCGCTCCGGCCGCGTCCATGGCCTCCGCCAGGTGGTAGCTGCCGAGGAAGGGGAAGATCTCGGGCGGCTCGCCGGCGAGGGTGTCCGGCACGGGCGCGTAGTGCGTGAGTGCGATGCGCAGCGTGCTGCCGCCGTCGTGGAGCGAGCGCAGCGCGTTCCCCAGTCCTTCGGCGCAGGCGCGGCTGTGGCGCATGAACGCCTTCATCTCCGGTTCGCCGAACTCGCTGCCGCTGCGGCCGGCGAAGCCTCCGCAGAAGCCCTTGGTCCCCGCGACGCCGACCCTCGTGCCCGCGAGATCGAGCACGACCGCGTCGCCCTCCAGGACGTGCACGCCCGCGTCGGTCAGCTCCCGGGTGACGGCCTCCTCCTGGTCGCTCTGGTAATCGTGGTTCCCGAGTACGGCGACCACCGGCACCGGCAGTCCGGCCACCTCGCCGGCCACCACCCGGGCCTCCCGCGCGGTGCCGTGCCGGGTCAGGTCTCCGGCCAGGAGCAGCAGGTCCGCGCAGTCGCCGAGGGTGTCGAAGGCGGGCCGCAGCAGTCCGGCGCTGTCCGGGCCGAGGTGGATGTCGCCCACCGCCGCCACGCGGATCACGACAGCTCCTCGGAATGGTCGGGCGTGCCGTGGCGGCTCACCGTGAGATCCGCGTACCAGTCCATGCCCGCCAGCTCCTCGCCGGCGATCCGCAGGACGGCATCGCGGCACTTCTCGTCGCCGACGCGACCCCGGACGACGGCCCGCGCGCCGCGCGTGTCGATCCGTACGCCGAGTTCGGCGATGTCCTCGCGGGCCAGCCGATCGCGCAGGTGCTCGATGCGGTACTCGATCCTCTCGGGGGATGTCATGGCCCGTCCTCCGTGCTTTCCTCGGGCTCGGCCGGGGGTTCTCCTTCCCCTGACCATGCCTCGCGATCGATGATGTGGAGCCGTTCGAGCAGGTGGAGGAAGGCGTCGGGCAGCGGCGAGGAGCGGTGGGTCCGGTCCAGTCGCTCCCAGTCGATCTGCTCGCGCAGCATCCGGGCCATGGGCAACAGGTCGCCGAAGTCGCAATAGTGCTCGCAGAGGGCGGAGAGGCGGCTCTCCATGAGGTCGGTCGGAGCGAGGACCGGCATCCACACCGAGTCCACCGCCTTGACGCTCGCCCGCTCCAGGAGTTCCGTGCTCACGGGACGCCGGGCCAGTTCGAAGATCAGATCGATCTCCTCTCCGCCCGAGCGGCCCTTGACCAGCCAGTCCTCCGGGGCGCGGCGCATCGCGATGCCGCCGTCCTCCAGGGCCTTGACCACCGCGTCGGCGTCCTCGGGACGCACGCAGAAGTCCGTGTCGTGCTGGAAGCGGGCCGGCAGCCCGTGGGCGAAGGCCGCCACGCTGCCGGCGAGCGCGAAGGGCAGTCCGGACCCCTTCAACAGCGCCGCCACGTGCTTGGTGGTCTCGAGGATCGCCTGGGTGTGGTCCCTGGGCAGCGGGCCGTCGTTCGGCGCGGGGCCGCTCAGGTGCTCGGGCGGGGACGTTCCCCCCGGGGTCTGGAGGCTGGGACGGATCACGGAGTGCCTCCGGCTGCTCGGCCGACGACTTCGGGCATGGAGCGCGTAACCCGTACGGGGCCGCCGAAACCTCGCGGCCCCGAGGAGTACGGATCAGGCGGCGGCGGCGCTCGTGGCGGCCTCGGTGAGCGCCTCGACGAGTTGGTCGTGCGTCATGGCGGAACGGCCCGGGACTTTCGCCGCGGTGGCCCTCTTGTACAGCTCGGCCTTGGTCAGCCCGTGCAGGTCCTCGCGCCCGGGGGCGCCGATCCGCTTCATCGCCGCGGCCCCGCGCTGCTGGGTCTTCCTGTGGTGTCCCGCCGCGGTGGCGTCCGCCTTCTCGCGCGTGTCCTTCGGGCTGCGTGCCCGCTCGACGCTGGCGCGGAGGGCTTCCGCGAGGTCGACCACGCCCGTGGGCTCGGCCGGCGGTTCGGCCTTCTCCACGCTCGCCCCGCTCCGTTTCGCCTCGATGAGGGCGGTGACCTTGTCCCGGAAGGTGTCGTGGAAGTCCTCGGGCTTCCACGGCATGCTGAGCGCGTCGATGAGCTGCTCGGCCATCCGGACTTCCTTCGCCGAAGTCCGCGCCTTGCCCGGCAGGGAACCGATCTCCTTGCGGGGGTCGCGGATCTCGTCGGCCCAGTGCAGGGTGTGGCAGGTGAGCAGCCCCTCCTCGGCCTTGACCGCGACGAGGTACTCGCGCTGGCGCATGACGAACGTCGCGATGCCCGTCTTTCCGGCCTTGTCGAGGGCTTGCTCCAGGAGGCCGTACACCTTGCCGTACTCCTTGCCCCGGGGCGCGAGGTAGTAGGCCTTGTCGAAGAAGATCGGGTCGACGTCGTCGAGGTCCACGAATCCGGCGATGTCCAGGACCTGCGAGCGCCCGGGGGCGATCTCGTCCAGCTCCTCGGGCTCGATGAGGACGTACTCGTCGCCGGCGTCGTAGCCCTTCACGATGTCGGAGAGGTCGACCTCGTCCCCGGTGCGTTCGTTGACCCGTCTGTTGCGGATCCGATCGGAGGTGCCGCGCTGGAGCTGGTGGAAGTGGATCGTGTGGCTGTCGGTGGCCGTGTAGAGGCCGACGGGCAGGCTGACCAGGCCGAAGCTCAGGACTCCCGCCCAGACCGGACGTGCCATCCCACTCACCGTCCTTCCACGAGACCCCGCGGTCGAGCCTGCCCGAGCCGGTGAAGATCACTCGTCCGCACGTCGTCGCGGGCGCGCGTGCTCCCCGGCGCCGGACGGCGTGGTTCGGGCGGACGTGAGCGGGCAGGCGGAACGGCGAGAGCAACCGTCCGAGCAAGCCAGGACTCGCCATGACGAACGTGAACGGGAACACGTACTCGTACCCCTTCCCCGGTGAACCCCACACGCCGAGGCCGATTCCCACGCCCCTCCCCGAACCGGAGCCGCCGCACCCGGGGCCGGACCCGCTGCCCGAGCCCGAACCGGAGCCCGGCCCGGTCGCCTGAGCGCGCAGGGCGCGGCCCGCCGGCACTCGGGGGGTGGCCCTGCGCGCCCCGTGCCATGCGGGTGGCCCACGTAGACGGGCAGGACGCCGATCAGGCCCCCGGTCGGGTGAACGGGCCGGGGGCGGACGCCCCGAGGGGTCTACGGTGGAGAGGTCATGTCCGGAATGTGCACGTACGGCGGATGAGGTGGGCAGTCGTGTCGACGTCGAGCCACGAGGTGTTCGGTGCGCCGTGCTGGGTGAGTCTCACGGCCCGGGACCTTGCCGCCGCCGAGCGGTTCTACGCCGCCGTCCTGGGCTGGGAATTCCGCCGTACGCGACTCGGGGAGGGATTCTCGGTGGCCTTCCGGGGCAGTGCTCCCGTCGCGGGCATCGGCGCGGTGGCCGGGCGTTTCGGCATGCCGGTCGCCTGGACGCCGTACTTCGCCGTCGAGGACGCCGACGTCACCGCGGGGCGGATCCGGGAACGGGGCGCGACCATGGGGGTCGGCCCCCTCGCCTTCGGCACCGGACGCGCGGGTCTGGCCGCGGACCCCGCCGGGGCCGCCTTCGGGTTCTGGCAGGGTGAGGTCATTCCCGACTGGACGGCGGGCCGCGAAGGCGCGCCGGTGTGGCTGGAGCTGCGGACGCGGGACGCTTTCGCCGCGGCGATCTTCTACGGCGAGGTCCTCGGCTGGGCCGGGGAGGAGCCGGGCTGCTGCACGGTGTCGTACGAGCACGACCACGTCGTCCTGCGCCACCACCGCGACACCGTCGCCCGCATCAGCGGCGGAGCCCTCGAAGAGGATCCCGACCCGCAGGTCCGGCCCCGCTGGCACGTCCACTTCGTCGTGCCCGACCTGGAGGCGGCCGCCGAGGCCGCCACCCGTATGGGCGGCAGGATCGCCTCCGCCGTCGAAACCTCCAGCGTCAGCCGCTGGATGGTGCTCGCCGACGCCGAGGGCGCGCTCTTCACGGTGGTCGCACCCCAGGACGCCTCGGCCGAGGCGGTTCGTCGTGCGGCCGCTCGGGCGGAGTCTCCGGAGGGGTGAGGAATCTCCGGAGGTGCCTCGGGAGGCACCTCGGGAGGCACCCCGGGAGGAGTGAGGGCGGCGACCGGCGGCGCACACGGCTGCTCAGGGCCGACCGTCTCCGCCGGCGCAGGAGTATGGGCCCGGGACCGCGGGGTAAGCGCTGCGTGACGAGACGCTTCAGGGAGGCGCGGCATGCCGAGTGGTACCGGTGACGGCCGGGACGAGTCCGAGAAGGAACGCGCGGACCGGCAGTGGCAGGAACTCATCCAGGAGATCCGTGTCGCCCAGACGGGAGTCCAGGTCCTGTTCGGATTCCTGCTCACGGTGGCCTTCACCCCCGTCTTCGCGGGGCTCGCGCAGACCGAGAAGACGATCTACGTCGTGACGGTGGTGCTGGGGTCGCTGGCGACGGGCGCGCTGATCGGGCCGGTCGCGTTCCACCGCATCGTCTCGGGCCGCCAGATCAAGCCCGAAGCGGTCGCGTGGGCCGCGCGGCTGACGTTCGCCGGGCTCGTCCTGCTCCTGGCGACGTGCACCGCGGCGCTCCTGCTCGTCCTGCGGGTCGCGGCCCCCAACGCCGTCGCCGTGTGGCTCGTGGGCGGAGTGCTCGCCTGGTACCTGCTCTGCTGGTTCGTGCTGCCCCTGTGGGCGCGGATCCGCTACACCGCCCAACGCTGACCGGCGCGGGGGCTGACCGTCCGCCCCCCCGATCGAACTCCCGTGTCATGCCAGGAAGGCATCCGTCCCGGTCAGGCGCGGTGGAAGAGGTCGTCGTCGTGGCGTTCCGGCCGGGGGGCGGGTGCGTGGGGGACTTCTCGGCCGTGTTGGAGCCACAGGCGTTCGACCGCGTCGTAGATGGGTGTGTCCGTCGGCGGGTCCGCTCCGCCCGGCGGCTGCCGCACGGTGCTGAAGGATCGTTCCTGCATAGGCTGCTCCCGCCGCCCGTGGTGGTCGACGACGCCCGTGATGTCCCCCGCCGGGGCGGGACAGGGATCGAACTTGTCGGGCACGGGGGTTCCTTCCACAGGCCGGCCATCAGGGCCATGCTCGCGCCCGAGGGGAAGCCGGGGAGGCGGAAAGGCTCCTTTGGGGACCCGACAGGGGTGCCTTCACAGGATGTTCGAACCGGCTCCCGCACGAGGAGTGCAGGCCGGGTGAAGCTATCGCGGCCACATCCGGTCATGCCGTCATGCCGTCATGCCGTCATGCCGTCATGCCGTCATGTCGTCCTGCCGGACGGCGGGAACGCCGGCGCCGCCGGTGCCGGCCCGAGGGTCGTGGTACCGGGAGCCGCCCGATGGCCCAGGCCCGTGCGGTACGCGTCCAAGGCGGCTTCGGTCCGACCGGTCCGCCGCAGCAGGTCGCCGAGGAGCCGGCACAGGTCGGCGAGGTCGCCGCTGGCTCCGCTGCGCTCCAGCAGGGCCAGGGCCCGTACGTAGTGCTCCTCGGCGGACTCGGGGTCGCCGCGCTCCTCGGCCATGAGCCCGAGGAGCCGGTGCGCACCGCCCGCGTGCACGGCACCGTGGCTCTCCCCCAGCTCCAGCAGCGCGGAGAGCAGCTCGGCGGCTTCGTCGTACCGGCCGAGCCGGCGCAGTACGTCGGCCAGCTCGACTTCCACCTGGGCGGTGTACAGGGCCGCGCGGCCGGCCGAGAGCATGTCGCGGGCCGTTCGCAACTCCCTTTCGGCGGCAGGGAGATCGCCGTTCTGGGCTTGTACGTAGCCCCGCATCCAGTGGCAGTGCGCGAGGTCGGTCCGCAGCTGCAGCTGCCCGTAGATCGCCTGCGCCTTGGCGAGGGAGGCGTCGGCGTCGGCCACGCGTCCCTCGGCGAGGAACGTCCGCGCGACCTGCCGGTGCATGCCCGCGACGAGGGCGGGGTCGTTGACCTGAGGTGCCAGTGACAGGGCGACCTCGGCGGCGTGGGCGGCCCGGGCGTGGGCGCCCATGTCGATGTACGGCCCGATGACCGCGGCGTAGAGCAGCACCAGCGCCTCCGGGTCGGCCAGCCCGCTCGTTCCCAGCTCGTCGATGGTGGATTCGAGCAGGTAGCAGGCGTATCGCAGTTCTCCGGCGAGCAGATGGGCGATGGCACGGCCGCGGATCGGGTGGGCGCGCCGGGGGAGCGGCTCGTCGGCGAGCAGCTGTTCGGCGGCTTCGAAGTGGCCGATGGCTTCGGTGAGTTCACCCGATTCCAGGGCGCAGTCACCGAGTCCGAGCAGCGCCACGGCCCGCTCCTCCTCGAGTCCGAACCGTTCCGCTTCCGCGAGGAGGCGCCGGTAGTGGACGGCGGCCTCGTCGGCCGCGCCGGCGGCCAGGGTCTGCTGGGCGTCGGTGAGGGCGAGGCGCAGTTCGGTGGCCAGGTGGGCGGGGCGCCCGGTGGTCAATTCCTCGTACGAGGTGCCGAGTCGGTCCGCGAGGAAGCGCAGCGCCGCCTCGGAGGGTCGGACCTTGCCCGACTCAAGCGTCGAGATGTAGGCCGGGGTGTAGGAGGGCTCCGCCAATTTGCGCTGCGTCAGCCCGAGTTCGGCCCGCATGCGCTGAACCCGGCGACCGATCTCGACCGGTTCGTCCATGGAATCCCCCTGGTTGCTCGAACTCCCCAGTATTCAGGGGGAGCGGGCCATTGCGCACCCGTCGTGCGCCCTTTAGCTTAAGCATCCGCTTCACTCCATTTACATGCTTGCTTAACTTCCTTGACCGGGAGGGGACTTCATGCGCCACGTCAGACGTCCAGCCGTTCGATCGGTCCTGCGCGCAGCCGTCGCGGCGGCCTGCGCGACGGCCGCGCTGCTGGCCGCCGGACCCGTACGGGCGGCCGAACCGACGCCCTCTGAACGCCGGGTGGAGGTGGAGATACCGGGGCCCGAGCAGGGCGGCGACGCAGGATCGGGCCATGCCCGCGTCCCTGCCGGCGGAACCGCCCAGACCGGCGCCCGGCTCTCCGCGGCCGACCGGGAGGCCGACGGCGAGGTCGCCAAGATCGTCGACAACGGTCCCACCGGCGACCGCCTGGACGTCGTGATCATCGGAGACGGCTACACCGCTGCCGAGTTGGCGAAGTTCCACACGGACGCCCGGACCAAGTGGGCCGAGGTGACGGCCGTGGAGCCGTACACCACCTACCGCAACCTCTTCAACGTCTGGACGGTCGACGCCGTCTCCCGCGAGTCGGGCGTCTCCGGAGACCCGGACGCGGCGACCGTCCGTGACACGGCCCTCGGCGCGTACTTCTGGTGCGGGGACATCGAGCGGCTGCTGTGCATAGACCAGCCCAAGGTCGACACCTACGTTGCGAAGGCGCCGGAAGCCGACCTGGTCATCGTCCTCGCCAACAGCGCCAAGTACGGCGGTGCGGGCTACAACGAGCCCAGCAGCACCCTCGGTTACGAGGGAATCTCCACGGCCTCCGCGGACAACGCCAAGTCCGGCCAGGTCGCCATCCACGAGACCGGCCATTCGCTCGGCAAACTCGCCGACGAGTACTTCTACCCCGGCGTCCCGGACTACGAGAAGTACACCGGCCCCGAGCCCGCGGAGTCGAACATCTCCACCCTGTCCGCCGACCGGATGGCCCGCCAACGGGCCAAGTGGTTCCGCTGGCTGGGAGAGCCCTCTGCGGACGGCGGCACGGTCGGCGCGTACGAGGGCGGCGGCTACTTCGTCACCGGGCTCCAGCGACCCACCGACAACTCGCTCATGAGGGTGCTGGGCAAGCCCTTCAACCTCCCCGGTGTGGAGTCGATGATCGCCGGCTTCTACCAGCACGCGAGGGTCGTCACTCCGCTCACCCCCACGGACCGCACGCTGCGCCTGCGGGACACCGCGAAGGCGGCCGTACCCCGGCTGACCGGCGCGGACGGACGCCAGCTCGTGGTCCGCTGGTACCTCGACGGACGCGAGCTGAGACACCTGGCCGGCCGCACCGAGGTGCGCGTCACCGACCTGTGGCTCTTCGGTCCCGGGACGCACCGGCTGTCGGTCACCGCCGAGGACCGCACCCCCTCGGTCCGCGACCCGAAGATCGCCCGCACGCTGCGCTCCAGTGCCGACTGGAACGTCCGACCGTAGGCACCGGCGTGGCCACGGCGTCGGCCTGGGCCTGGGCCTGGGCCTGGGCCTGGGCGCAAAGCCTTCGGACGTCATCGGGCACGGCGTCCGAAGGGCCTTGCCGCCGTGGGGTCGCGGGAGAGGGCCGGTACGGGATGCTCAGGGCGCGGGCGTGAACTTCTTCGCGGCGGGCGCCGCCGCGGCCTCCTTCACCACCTTCATCCCGCCCGGCACCGCGGCGTCGGGCTTCATGATCACGCTCTGGCGGGTGGAGGGTGCCTTCGGGTCCGAGAAGTCGTGGGTGATCCCGAAGCCGTTGTCGTAGGACTTCAGGCCCAAGAGCGCCGTGCGGATGCCCTCGCGGGTCAGGTCCTTGTCGGTGCACGCCTTCTTCAGCACCTCTCCGAACAGGGAGCCGGCGGTGAAGCCGGCCACCACGCCGTTGTCGAGACCGGCGTCCGGGTACTCCGCCTTGTACGCGGCCGCGAGCGCGGCCGGGCCCGCCTCGGTGGAGCCGATCGGCAGGGCGGAGGCGGCGACGTAGTAGTCCTTCTGCAGGGCCGCGCCCGCCGGGGTGGCCAGGAGCTGCGGTGAGAAGGCCGAGTTGTTGCCGACGATGGGGACGTTCCAGCCCCCGGCCGCCGCGACCCCGACGAGCGAGGCGGCCTGCCGGGGTCCGGCGCTGACGACGACGGCCTTGACCCCGGCCTGCTTGAGCGCGGCGACCTGGGCCGTCATGTCGTTGTCCGTCGGCTTGATCTTCTGCTCGACGACCGTCAGCCCGGCCTCCGCCGCCGCGGCCTTGGCCCCGCTGAGCGCGTTCTCGCCGTAGTCGCCCTCGAAGTAGACGTGCCCGATCTTGTCGCCCGCGGCGATCCGCTTCTCGTCGAGGAGGAAGCCGACGGCGTTGATGGTCTCCACGTCGTACGTCGCGCCCACCGTGCGGATGTAGGGACTGCCCAGCAGCGAGGCGGACCAGGCCTGCGGGATGACCAGGCCCTTGTCCTGGCCGTCGATCCGCTGTTTGACCGCGGCCACGAAGGGAGAACCGATGAACTGGGTGAAGCCCAGCACCGTGGGCTCCAGCTCGGTGTAGGCGGCGAGGGCCTTCTGCGGGTCGTAGCCGTGGTCGCGCACGGTCAGCTCGATCGTGCGGCCGCAGATGCCGCCGGCCGCGTTGGTCTGCTTCACCCACAGCTGCTGGGCCTGGGTGACGCTCTTGCCGAGCGAGGCGTAGACACCGGTCATGTCGGTGAGCGCGCCGAGCCGGATGGTCGTGTCGCTCACTCCGGCTCCGGCCTTGACCCCGCCCGCGCCGGGCTTGTCCCCGCCGTCGGTCTTGGCCTTGCTGCTGCACCCGGCGGCGCCGGTCAGGACGAGTGCGGCTGCCAGGGCCGCGGTACCGAGCCTTCTTCTGTTCACGTGCGCTCCTTCGAGGGTGTGGTGCGGGCCCGGAGCATCCGGGTGATGCCGGTGAGGCCGCCGGGCACGAACAGGACGACGACGACGACGGCCGCGCCGTAGAGGTAGCGGGAGGCCTCGCCCGGGGCGACCCCGCCCGAGCCGGGGGCGGACACCAGGGGGAGGGCGTCGCTGTACCGGGTGAGCAGCTGGGGCAACAGGGAGACGAAGGCGGCGCCGAGCACCGCGCCCGCGACCGTGCCCAGCCCGCCGATCACGATCATGGCGAGGTACTCCAGGGACAGGACCATGCCGAAGTAGTCCGGCACCGTGCGCTGGAAGACCAGGGCGAGCAGCACCCCGGCGAGTCCCGCGTACATGGACGACAGGACGAAGACGGCGGCCCGGTACCGGGCGACCGGAACTCCCATCACCCCCGCGGCGATGCTGTGGTCCCGCAGGGCGTTCATCGCCCGGCCGGGCCGGCCCCGCAGGACACCGCGCGCGAACAGGGCGCCGATGAGCAGGGCGGCGAGGGCGACGTACCAGAGCTTCTCGGCGGACTGGAAGGGGACCGCGGCGATGACGCTCTCGCTGTCGTCGAAGGTGACGCCGAAGACGGAAAGCGGTTCCACCGCACGGCCGTTGAAGCCGCCGGTGAGGCTGGTGGCGTTGAAGAGGAGGTGCTGCCCGATGAAGATCAGGGCGAGGGTCGCGATGCCGAGGTACGCGCCCCGCAAGCGTCCGGCGATGGGACTGAAGAGCCCGCCCGCCGCCCCGGCGAGGGCCACGGCGAGGATCGCGGCGAGCCAGCTGGGCAGGCCGAGCCCGACCAGCGTGTGGCCACCGGCCGTGCTGCCGTCCCCGGCGAGCGCGCAGTATCCGTACGCGCCGACGGCGAGGAAGAAGGCGTGGCCCATGGACAGTTGGCCGGTGGCGCCGGTGAGGAGGTTGAGTCCGATGGCTCCGACGGCGGCGGCCATGGCGAACAGCCCGGCCTGTAGCCAGAACCGGTCGAGGTAGAACGGCAGCGCGAGGAGCACCAGGCCCGCGGCGGCGACCGCCAGGTTCCGGGCCCGGAGCAGCCGCGGCCGGATCCCCGTACCGGGGGGCGGGGACGGGGAGGAGGAGTGGGCGGGGGAGTGGGCGGGCGAGGGCGAGGGCGCCTCGGTGTGCGGCGCGGGGCCGCGGATGTCAGACACGGGCGAGCTCCTTCGTACCGAAGAGTCCGGCCGGCCGGATCAGGAGGACCGCGACCATCACCACGTACGGGGCCAGGTCGCCGATGCCGCGGCCCAGGAAGGCCAACTGCCCCTGGTACCCGGTGGCCAGCGCCTCGGTGACTCCGACGATCAGGCCGCCGGCGAGCGCGCCGGTGGTGGAGTCCAGGCCGCCCAGGATCGCGGCGGGGAAGGCCTTGAAGGCGGCCAGGGAGGTGGCACGCTCCAGGCCGGGCGTGGGGAAGACGGTCAGGAAGAGCGCGGCGACGGCGGCCAGTGCCCCGGCCACCGCCCAGGCGGCGAGCGAGACCCGGCCCAGCCGCACGCCCATCAGCGCGGCGGTCTCCGGCTGTTCGGCGGCGGCGCGCATGGCAACGCCCCAGGAGGTGTGGCGGAAGACGAGCAGGAAGACGGTGATCAGCAGGCCGGCGGCGAGGATGGCGGCGATCCGGGTCTGGGGCACCGTCACGGGGCCGAGGTGCACGACCCGGTCGCCCCACGGGTCGCCGAGCGAGAGCACGTCGGTGCCGATGCGCCGTGTCAGGTCGGTGATGAGGAGGATGTCCACGCCGATGGTGACGATGGCCAGCACGCTCTGGTCCTGACCCCGGTAGCGGCGCATGACCAGGAACTCGATCGCCGCCCCGACCGCCGCGGCCGCCAGGGTGCCGGCCAGGAGGGCGGCCCAGAACCCGAGCTCCTCGTGCAGGGTCGCGGTGACGTACCCACCGGCCAGCAACAGGGACGCGTGGGCGAAGTTGACCACTTCGGTGGCCTTGAAGATGACGACGAAGCCCAGGGCGATCAGGGCGTACACGGAACCCATCGAGAGCCCGCCGAGGAGCAGTTCGAGGAAGGTGGTCATGCGGCCGGTTCCTCCTCGCCCAGGTACGCGCGCACCACCGCCGGGTCGTTCTGCACCTGCGCCGGAGTCCCGCCGCCGATGCGCCTTCCGAAGTCGAGCACGGTCACCGCGTCCGCGAGCCGCATCACCACCCCCATGTCGTGTTCGACCAGCACGATCGAGATGCCGAGTCCGTCCCGGACCCCCGCGATGACGGCCGCCGTGCGCTGCCGCTCGTCCGCGGTCATGCCGGCGACGGGCTCGTCGAGGAGCAGCAGCCGAGGCTCCATGCACAACGCCCGTGCCAGCTCGACGAGTTTCTGCTTCCCGTACGGGAGGGAGCCCGCGGGTGCCCGGAGATCATCCTCCAGCCCGACGAACTCGGCTATTTCCCGCACCCGTTCACGGTGCCGGCGCTCCTCGCGCGCGGCGGCGGGGAGCCGCAGTCCGGCGCTCAGGAACCCGGACCGCATCAGCCGGTGGCGGCCCAGCAGCAGGCTGTCGGCGACGGTGGTGTGCGGGGGCAGCGCCAGGTTCTGGAAGGTCCGGGCGATACCGAGGCCCGCGACGGCGTGCGGGGCGAGGCCGGTGAGCTCGGCGGCGCCGAACCGGACGCTGCCCGATGAGGCCCGGTACACCCCGGAGAGCACGTTGAAGCAGGTTGACTTGCCCGCTCCGTTGGGACCGATGACGGCATGGACGCTGCCGGGATCCACCGTGAACGAGACGGAGTCCAGGGCGGTCAGGCCGGCGAAGCGGACGGTGACACCGGTGACGGTGAGCGGCGGGGGAGGAGACCAGGACGCGCTCACGCCGACCACCTGCGCAGGACCCGCCGCACGCCGGCGGCCGCCGGCGCGGGCCCGGCCTCGTCGGTGATCCCGAGGTAGCGGCGGCGTACCTCGTCCGAGGCGGCCAACTCGGCGGCCGGGCCGTCGAGGGTCACCTCGCCGACCTCCAGGACGTAGGCGTGCGAGGACAGGCGCAGCGCCAGCGCGGCGTTCTGCTCGACGAGGAGGACCGAGGCGCCGGAGGCGTTGATCTCGGTGATGGTCTCCGCGATGGTGGCGGCCATCTTGGGAGCCAGCCCCAGCGTGGGCTCGTCGAGGAGCAGCAGCCGGGGCCGGGCCATCAGGGCCCGGCCGAGAGCGAGCATCTGCTGTTCGCCGCCCGACAGCAGACCCGCGCGCTGCCGCGCCCGCTGCGCCAGTACGGGGAACAGCTCGTGCACCCGGGCCAGCGAGCGGGCCACGTCGGCGCGGGACCCCGAGCGACCACCCAGCGCCCCCGACCGGAGGTTGTCCGCGACGCTCATCCGCGTGAACACCTTGCGCCCCTCGGGTACTTGTACGACCCCGGCCGCGACCACCCGGTCCGGGCCGAGCCCGTCCAGCGGCCGGCCGTCGAAGCTGATGGTCCCGTCCGTCACGGCGCCCCGGTGGAACGACAGCGTCCGGGACACTGCGCGCAGCAGCGTCGACTTCCCGGCGCCGTTCCCGCCGAGTACGACGACGACCGCGCCGGCGGGCACCTCGAGCGATACGGAGCGCAGCGCCCGGACCGGCCCGTAGCCGACGGACAGCGCGCGCACCTGAAGCGAAGCCACGTCCTCTCCTTCCTGTGGGCGGCCTTGTGCTGGCGCACACCCCAGCACCGGGCCGGGGCGGGCGTCCACGGCCGGAAGCGGAATCGCTGCCGATGACCAGCCACGGCCGGAGCGCGTTGTGCACACGCACAGACCTGGTGCGCGGGCCGCTGACGCGGCCGTGGGCGGATGACATCCTCGGCGGCCATGGGTGGACGCAGAACGCGCACGGAACAGGAGTGGTCGGTCCTGCTGTCGGCGGCCGACGTGCTGACCGGCGAGATTCCCGGACTCACCGACCGGCTCATCGAGGACCTGGCGGCGTACTCGCCGCTGTTCGACCTGGCCGTTCCGCGGGACGAACACTGGCAACAGGTCAGCGAGGCCATGCACTACGGGATCGAGGCCTTCGCCGCACGCCGCTCCGCCCCGCGCAAGGACCTCGCGTACGCCGAGGAGCTGGGCCGCCGCCGGGCCGAGCAGGGGCTGCCGCTGAACCTCCTGCTCTACGCGTACCGGAGGGCCGGGCGGCTCACCTGGGACGCGCTGCTCGACATCGTCACCGAGAAGGAGCCGGAGGCGCTGGCGGTGCTGGCGCGTGCGGCCGGGGCCATGTGGGCGGGGATCGAGCAGCAGGCGGCCGCCACCGCCGAGGCGTACCGGACCGCGGAGCTGGAGATGCGGCGGCGCAGCGACGAGCGGGTCCAGGCCCTGCTGGACGCCCTGCTGGAGGGGGACACGGCGCCGGCTCTGGCCGCTCAGGCCGCGCTCGCCCTGGACCTGCCCGAACAGGGCCGGTACGCGGTGGTGGTGCTGCCGGCGGACCGGGGCGACGCGGTGCACCGCGTGGTGGCGGCCGGCGGGATGCGGCTGTTCTGGCGGATGCGGACGGAGCGGGAGCTGGCCGTGGTGGCCCTGGGCGACTCCTCACCGGCCGACCTGGCGGCGGAGCTCGCGGACCGCTGCCCGGGTCCGGGCGGGATCAGCCCGGTGGTCGACGGTCTGGCGGAACTGGGCCGGGCCCGGCGGCTGGCGGAGACGGCGCTACGGACCTGCGGGCAGGAGGAGCGGGTGCTGGTGCGGCTGACCGACCGGCTCCCCACGGCGCTGGTGGTCCGCCAGCCCGAGCTCTCGGCCGAGCTCGTCCAGGCGGTACTGGGGCCCCTGCTGGAACTGGATCCGGCGGACCGGGCGATGCTGCTGGAGACGCTGGACGCCTGGCTGGCCGCGGAGGGCTCGGCGGGCCGCGCGGCGAGCCGCCTCTACTGCCACCGCAACACGGTCTTCAACCGTCTGCGGCGCCTGGAGCACCTGACGTCGAAGTCGCTGTCCCGCCCCCGGGACCTGATCGCGCTGACCCTGGCGCTGGACGCGTACCGGCTGTCGGCAGGCTGAGCGTGCCCGTACTCGGCGTGCGGGGCCGTCGCCGGTGTGCGGCGACGGCCCCGCACGTGGGGAGCGGTGGATCAGCCGGTGAAGCCGGCCGTGATGGAGGTGAACTGCCAGTCGCTCTGTGCGATGCCGGAGCACGTCTCCTGCAGGCCGCCGCCCGCGCAGCCGCGGTCGCGGTTCACCGACCAGAACGCGAGGCGCGCGATGTGGTGGGAGTTGGCCCAGTTGCGGATGTCGGTCCAGTTCTGGACGGTGGTGGTCTCCTGCGTGTCGCTGACGCCGTTCATGCCGGAGATGCCGATGTGGGAGTAGGCGGTCGCGTCGTTCCAGCCGAAGGTGGACTTGAGCTTGGCCTTGAGGCCCTCGGTCGCGCTGACCGTGCTGGCGTACATGTCGGTCGAGGCGTTGCCGAAGTCGAACGGCATGATGGTGAAGACGTCGATGTCGGCGTTGAGCGCCTTCGCCTGCTCGATCAGGCGGTTGCCCCAGCTGGTCGGGCCGGTGGTACCGGTGCCGAAGGTCAGGATGGTCTTCAGGCCGGGGTTGTTCTGCTTGACTATCTTGAGCGCCCCCAGGATGCGGTCCTGGACGACGGCGTTCTCGAACTCGTCGGTGTTCTCGATGTCCACGTCGATGGCCTTGAGGCCGTAGGCGTTGATGACCTGCTGGTAGGCGCCGGCCAGGGCCTCGGGAGTGGAGCAGTTGGGGCCGAGCTTATTGCCCTGCCAGCCGCCGATGGAGGGCACGACGTCGCCGCCCGCCGCGCGGATCGAGGCGATGGCGCTCTGGTCGACGCCGCCGGTCAGCGGGCGCTGGCCGTCCCAGGACGGGGTGCAGCCACCGGAGGAGAGGATGAACGCCATGGTGAACCACTTCGCGCCGGTCGCGTTCATCACGGCGGTCGCGCTCGGCGGGTTGCCCCAGCCGAGGTAGAGGTACGGCGCGGCCTGCTTGAAGCCGGTGGGAACGGTCCCGTTCTCGGTGGTGACGTTGACGGTGTTGGAGCCGGGCGAGGTGTTTCCCGCGAGGTCACGGGCGCGGACGCTGAAGGCGTAGGCCGTGTCGGGGGTCAGGCCGTTCACGGTCGCGCTGTTGGTGGCCGAGGTGGCGACCTTGTTGCCGCCCTGGTAGACGTCGTAGCCGGTCACGCCGACGTTGTCGGTGGAGGCGGTCCAGGCCAGGGAGGCGCTGGTGGAGGTCCTGCCGGTGGAGGTGAGACTGCCGGGGGTGGTGGGCGCCTGCGTGTCGACGCTGCCGCCGGGGCCGTCGAGGGTGATGTCGTCGGCGTAGTAAGTGCCCTGCCCGTACCAGCCGTTGAGGTAGACCTCGGCGCTGGTCTGGGAGGCGCCGGTGGTGAAGCCGACGGTCAGCTTGGAGTAGGCGCCGGTCGAGGTGGTCCAGGTGGAGGGACCACCGGTGACGCCGAGGTAGACGTAACTGCCGCGGACCCACGCGGAGAGCGTGTACGTGGTGTTGGGCTGGACCGCGACGGTCTGCGTGCACTTGGCGTTGTCGGAGGCGCCGGCCGCCCCGGCGAGTGCCTTGCCGCCGCCGTGCACGGGGGAGCCGACCACGGAGCCGAGGCCCCCGGAGCAGGACCAGCCGGCCGTGGTGCCGGCCTCGAGGTCACCGTTCGTGAGCAGATTGGCGCCGAACGCCGCACCGGGCGAGGACAGGACGGCGGCCGCGGCGAGCAGGGCGGTGCCGAGGCCGCAGGCCAAACGGGCACGGGTTCGGATGGGGGTACGCAAGGAAGTGCCTCCAGTGGGGATGGGGGACGGCGTGAAGCGCGACGCCCGGGCGTGCGGCCGCGGAGACTGCGCGGGCGGGGGAACAGATGGGGGAGCGTTGGGCTGAGAGGCCGTATGCGGGGCGTACGCCGGGTCTGCTGGGGGGAGTTGACGTCGTGCGCTTCGTGGCCGGGAACCTAATCCTCCGGAAGGGCCGCCGTCAACAGGTCTGGACCATCAGAAAGTTGGTGATCGCAATCGGAAGGTTTCCTAATCGTGAGGGTTGACACGGGTGGCTTCGGGTCGCGAGCCTGTGACGGCACGCGCCCGCCGGTGTCGTCGGCACCGCGCGCACTACTCTCCGTAACCGCCCCATAATGGGTCGGCCTCAGTCGGCACCCCTGCATAAGGTGGCCGGATGGGCGGAATGGGGATCGTGGACGACCGGAGCCAGTGGCGAGCCGGGTTCGAGGAGCGGGTGCTTGCCGGGTACCGGGCCGCGGGCTGCTCGGAGCCGCTGGCGCGGGCCATGTGGGAAAGGGCCGCGAAGGGCATCGACGACTGGACGGTGGCCACGGACGGCACCGGCTGGATCGCGGTCGGCGTGACGGAGGACAACGGCGCGACCGTCGGCCGGATCCACGACCTGACCGTGCCGGAGGGTCGCGAATGGGCCGAGCGGTGGTGCGCCGGGCACGGCGCGCAGCGCGTGGAGGTCCGGATCACGGGCGGAGCGGTCGGGGCGTTCGCCGACTACCCCGTACGAGGACAGAGCCGGATGCGCGTCGCGGCCGAACGGCCCGACCTGCCAACGGGTCTGACGGTCCGCCGGCTCACCCAGGAGGAGTACCCGGGCTGGTACGCCGGCGAGGAAGCCGAGTACATCGCGGACATCGTCCGGGCCGGAGCCCTCACCCCGGAGCAGGCCAAGGCGAAGTCCGACGAGGACTTCGCCCGCCATCTCCCGCAGGGATTCCTCACCCCGGGCCACGCCTTCTACGCGATGGAAGCCGACGGACAGGTGATCGGCACCGGCTGGGTGAACCACGGCTTCCTTCCGGGAGTGACCTTCGGCTTCTCCCTGGAGGTGTACGAGGAGCACCGCGGCAAGGGCTACGGCCGCGCCGCGATGGCCGTCGGCGAGTGGGCCACCCGCCAGGGCGGCGACGAGGCGATGATGTTCAACGTCTTCGGCGGCAACGAGGTCGCGATGGGCCTGTACGACAGCACCGGCTTCGCCGTACTGGACGAGCACCGCTCGATCGAGCTCTAGTGCTGTGACTCGCCGCCTTTCTCCAGGGCCGGGGCATCCGGGGGGTTAGCCCTACCCGCGGCCGGGCGGGTAGCGGGATCGTCCCGGCCGGTCACATCCGGAAGGGTTGGGCCCAGAACATAACGCTGGATTCCCCAATGATTCCGTAGGAGTTGGCTCGTGCGCGCACAGGCATGGCAGAAGTTTCGTCCGTCCGGACGGCCGGGGCGGGGCGGTCCGCGCAGGGCGATGCCGGTCGCGGTGGCGGCCGCGGTGGCCGCGGCCGCGGTGACATTGGGTGTCCTGGCGCCGCCCCCGGCCTCCGCCTCCGCCCGGCCGGACACCGTCCAGCAGGGCCTGAACGCGCTGGTGCGCACCGACGGCTTCCCCGCCGCGCTCGCGAGCGTGAAGGACGGAAAGGGCCGCACGCGCACCTTCACCGCGGGGGTGGGTGACCTGGCCACCGGCTCGAAGGTGCCGGTCGACGGGCAGGTGCGGATCGGCAGCAACACCAAGACGTTCACCGCGGTGGTCGTGCTGCAACTGGTCGCCGAGGGAAAGATCGACCTCGACGCCGTGGTCGACACCTACCTGCCGGGCCTCGTCCGCGGGGAGGGCATCGACGGAAGCCACATCACCGTCCGCCAACTCCTCCAGCACACCAGCGGACTTCCCGACTACGAAGGAGACGTGTACGACGACATCCTTCGCCGCCGGTACTTCGAACCCCGCGACCTCCTGGACATCGCCTTCCGGCACAAGGCCGAGTTCGCCCCCGGGGAGAAGTGGGCGTACAGCAACACGAATTACGTGGTGGCCGGCCTGATCGTCCAGAAGGTCACCAACCGGCCCCTCGCCGAGGCGATAGAAGGGCGCATCATCAAGCCCACCGGATTGCGCCACACTTATTTCCCCGCCCCTGGTGACATGGGCATCCGAGAGGCCCATCCCAAGGGCTACCGCCGTGATGCGGCGGGCGGCCCTCCGCGCGACATCACGGAGCTGGACCCTTCGGTGGGCTGGGCGGCGGGCCAGATGACCTCCACCAACTCCGACCTCAACCGGTTCTTCACCGCACTCCTGGCCGGCCGCCTCCTTCCGGCGGCCCAGCTCGCCCAGATGCGCACCACCGTCCCCATCGAGGACACCGGCGTCGGCTACGGACTCGGGCTCATCAGCAGGCCGCTGTCGTGCGGCGGCGTCTACTGGGGCCACGGCGGCGACATACCGGGGTACGAGACCCGCGGTGGAGTCACCGACGACGGCCGGGCCGCCAACGTCACGGTGACCAGCCTCCCGACCGACGGGTCGGAGCACCTCGATAGCGTCGTGGACACGGCCCTCTGCGGCTGAGATCACCGCCTCGCAACCCGCAACCCGCAACCCGCAACCCGCAGCCCGCAATTCGCTGCCGCACGCCTGGCCGCCACCTCGTCCCGCGGTGGCGGCCGGGCGCGCGGGCGTTACCGGTTGATCCAGGCCATTACTCGGGGACGCCGAAGAACCCCAAGAACCCCAAGAACCCCAAGAACCCCAAGAACCCCAAGAAGCCAAGAACCCCTCCCCGTGCGCTCCGGGCGGACAAAATCATGTGCGAGGCGTACCGACGCGCCGACGTGCGGGCAGCCCCGCAGGGGTGCCCGCGTACGGAAGGCCCGGCGGCCGCCGATCCGGTGGCCGCGGCACGGTGCGCACGCAGGGCAGCCCGTCACGAGCCGATGGCGGGGGCCGCAAAGGGGAGGAACGATCACCATGAGCATGGACGCGACGATCAGACGCGGAAGCGGACGCTTACGCCGGGGCGGACTGCGCCGCCGGCTCACGACCTGGGCGGCTGCCACGGCCCTGGCCGCGGGCACCCTGACCGCGGCGGCGGCGGGCTCGGCGCAGGGTGCCGCGCCCGAGCACCCGACGGCGTACGTCACCAACAGCGACGACGGCAGCGTGTCGGCGATCGACACGGTCACCGGTGCGACCGTCGCCACCATCCCCGTCGGCGACGGGCCCACCCACGCCGCGACCACCCCGGACGGCTCCCGGGTCTACGTGTCCAACTCCGCCACCGGCACCCTCACGGCGATCGACACCGGCACCAACACGGCGACGGCCACGTTCCCCTTCGGGCGGTTCCCGTCGCAGATCGCCTTCACGCCCGACGGGACGCGCGGCTACGTCGCCGACGGCTCCGCGCAGGCCGTGAACGTGCTGGACCCGGCCACCAACGCCCTCACCGCCAGCATCCCCGTCGCCGGGAACCCGGTCTACGTCGCCGTGAACGGCGCCGGCACCCGCGTCTACGTCACCCGCACCGCGGACTCCCGGGTCGACGTGATCGACACCGCGACCGACACCGTCACCGCGAGCATCCCCGTCGCGGGCGATCCCCGGAGGATCGCGGTCAACCCGGCCGGCACCCGCCTCTACGTCACCGGGAACTCCAGCAACACCGTCGCCGTCGTCGACACCGCCACGAACACCGTCGTCACCGCGATCGCCACCGGCGGCTTCTACCCGCAGGCCGTGGCCGTCTCCCCCAACGGCACCCACGCCTACGTCGTCAACGTCGTCTCCGCCAACGTCTCCGTCATCGACACCGCCACCAACGCCGTCGTGGCCGTAGTTCCCGTCGGCTCCGCGCCCGTCGACGCGGCCCTGACCCCCGACGGAAAACACCTGTACGTGGCCAACTACCGCGACGACAACCTCTCCGTGATCGACACCGCGAACAATGCCGTCACCGGCACGATCGCTACCGGCCACGCCCCCGTCTCCCTGACGGTCACCCCCGTCCCGCCGGCCGCCGACCTCGCCGTCACCCTCACCGCCACCCCCGTTCCCGGCCTGCTGAACGGGCGCATCGACTACACGCTCACCGTCACCAACAACGGACCCGGCACCGCGATCTCGGGTACCGTCACAGCGCCGCTGACCGCCCCGATGAGTGCCACCAGCCCCCACTGCACCGTCGCGGCGGGCACCGTCACCTGCGCGGTGGCGAACCTCGCCCCGGGCGCGAGCACCACCCGTCGCTTCACCGTCCCCATCGCGACGCTCAGCCTGGGCCGGGCCCACACCATCACCGCCACCCGCACCGCGAGCAGCCCGAACGACCCGAACGCGGCCAACGACCGCGCCGCCCGCACCTGCACCGCGCTGACCTCACTCCTCATCAACTGCTCCTGACCACACGCCCGGACCGGCTCCACGCGGTACGGAGTACGGGGCACCCCCGACGCGGGGTGCCCCGTACAGCGGCCGGCCTGCTGAAGGACGTGCTCCGGGAGACCCTCCCGGACGCGGTCGGGGTCGGCCGCTGGTCCGCGGGCTGGACCATGACGATCCTGACGGCGACCGGCATCGCCGTCGGCCTCGTCGTGTGGAAGGTCCACGGACACGCCGGGCCGGACCCCGCGACCACGGGGCTGGTGGACGCCCCGTTGCCTCCCGGCGCGGTCCCCGGCCTGCTGCTGGCCACCGGACTCGCCCTGGCCGGCGGAGTGAGCCTGCGTCCGGAGAATCCGATCACCGCCGCGAACATCGCCCTCGCCTACTGGCTGGGCCGGCGCCTGCCGCCCCTCGACCCGCCGCGCTGGCCCGACCTGCTCGCGGCGCTCGTGATCTCCCCGGTCGGAGCCGTCCTGGCGATGACCGCCGTCTACGCCTTCCCGTACGTCCACCGGATCTTCCGCCTGCTGCCGCACCCGGTACTGGCACTCACCCTGGGCGGAGTCGTACTGGTGCCGGAGGTGCAGCCCGCGGTCGCGGTGACCTGCGCGGTACTGGGCGTCCTGCTGGCCGTCACGCGGCTGGGCTGGGTTCGAGCAGGTGGGGGCCGTTGTGGCGGACGCTGTTGACGGCGGTGGAGACGGCGGTCACCTCGAGGCGGCCGTCGGCCGGGGTGTGGAGGAGGGCGCGGAGGTCCGCGGTGTCGTGGTGGGAGGGATCGAGCCAAGCCTCGTAGTCGTCCGGGTCCAGGGCGAGCGGCATCCGGGGGTGGATGCGGCCGGCCCTGTCGGTGGCCTCGGTGGTGATGATCGTGGCCGTCGTGAGCCAGGCCGCGGGGTCGTCGTCGTCCGCGACCGCCGGGTCGCGCCAGAACTCGTACAGCCCGGCCATCGCCATCACGGTGCCGGTCTCGGGCCGGATGAAGTAGGGCTGCTTGTAGGCCTTGGCCGTATCGGTGGCCGGTACGGCCGTCCACTCGTAGAAGCCGTCGGCGGGCAGCAGGCAGCGGCGTTTTTCCAGGGCCCGCCGGTAGGCGGGCTTCTCGTGGACGGTCTCCACCCTCGCGTTGATCATCCGCGAACCCACCGACGGGTCCTTGGCCCAGGACGGCACCAGCCCCCATCGCACGGGGCGCAGACGCCGCTGGACCTCCCCGGTGTCCCGGGCGGCGCGTTCCAGGACCGCCCACACCTCGTCGGTGGGCGCCACGTTCCAGGAAGGCCCGAGAGCTCGGTCCGGGTCGAGGCGGGCGTCGAAGAGCCCGGCGAGGTCTTCGGGTGCCCGCGAGGAGGCGTATCGGCCGCACATGCCTCCCACTGTCCCACCCCTCTCCCTCAGGGCGGGTCGAGCACGCCCGGTCCTCCCGGTCCGTGTCGGCTCGTCGTACGCGCGAGCGGTGCGGAGGCCGGAGGGAGATACGCGCGGAAGGTAGAGCGACGAAACGTAATGGACCGTGACGTGATGGTGCGAGATGGGACGTGATGGGAGGTGGTGTGACGTGGCGGAGGGGTCCGAGGCGGTGGTCCGGGGCATGGTGGTCGTCATGGACGTGGACGCGGTGATCTTCGCATTGTCGGGGCTGAGGCCGGTGGAGTTCACCGCGGCCCGCGACGCGTACGTGGCCCAGGCCCGCCGGGAGGAGGACAAGGCCGCGGCGGCCGCGATCGGACGGCTGCGCAAACCGAGACTGGCGGTGTGGGCGGCGAACCTGGTGGCCCGGACCCATCCCGATCAGGCCGAGGCGCTGCTCCGCCTCGGCACGGGGCTGCGCCGCGCCCATCGGGAGCTGGACGGCGGGCAGCTGCGGGCGCTGACGCACGAGCAGCACCGGGTGATCGGCGCACTGGCCCGGGAGGCGGGGCAGCTGGCGGCCGACGCGGGGGAGCCGCTGAAGGAGACCGTGCTCCGGGAGCTCGAGCAGCTCTTCCACGGGATGCTGGCTGACGAGGAGGCGGCCCTCGCCTGGGCGGCCGGCCGCTTGGTGAAGGCACCGGCCATGGCGATCGGGTTCGACGGGCTGGAGCCGGCCCCGGGCGCCACACCCCCGCCGGCCGCTCCCGTACCCCGCCGCCCGGCCGCAGCCGCCCCCTCGCGGGCGGTGGACGAGGACCACGAGGACGCGGTCGCCCAGCGGGCGGCGGAGAAGCGCCGGGCCCGCTCGGCCGTCGCCCGGGAGCGGGCCGAGGAGGCCGCGGCAGCACTGCGGCTGGCTGAGGAGGAGCTTGCCGAGGCGGAAGCCGACCACGAACGGGCCGAGGGCGAGCTGGCCGCGCTGCGCGCTGAACTCGCCACCCTGGAGCAGCGGGTGGACGCGGCCCGGCAGACGGCGCGGGAAGCGGAGCACCTCCACCGCCAGGCCGACCGGGCGCGGGCCAAGGCCCTGCGGGCAGCGGAGAGCGCTACCCGCCGGGTGGAGGAGCTGGACAAGGACGAGGAGGAGGGCGACGAGGGCGCGGGCGCGGGCCGGTCACGACGCTAGGCGCATCGTTGCGACTTCGGGCCGGTCGGCGTCGTCCAGGACCCAAATGGGCAGCGAGCCGGGCCGGTCGACGGCTGCGACGCCGCGGTAGGCGTTGGCCAGGACGGGGAACGGGGAGGGACGACCCGGTGGCCGAAGATCCCCCGCCGCGGATGGTCAGGCATGGGTAATTCCTCCGCCGTGTCCTGTAGTCCGGCCGGTTCGCGGCCCGCTGCTGTGGCCGGGGCGGAACCACTCGTGGAACGGGGATTGTTGTGCGTACACAGTCGGGCGTCAGATTAGCGCTGGTGGCGATGGGTCTCGCCGTGTCGTTGGGCGCGACCGCCATGCCGACGGCGACCGCGGTCGAGCCCGTGCCCGCGGCACCGCACGCGGCGACCCAGGCCGCGATCGACACCCTCAAGACCAGCCATGGTGCGCCCGGTTCCGGAGCGGTGGTCCGCGACGGCGGCGCCATGTGGAGCGTGACCAGCGGAACTCGGGCGATCAACCAGAACCTGCCCTTCGGGCCGGACCACAAGGTGAAGGTCGGCAGCCTGACCAAGACGTTCACCGCGGCCGTCGTCATGCAACTGGTCGCCGAGCAGCAGGTCGACCTGAACGCCTCCGTGGAGACGTACCTGCCGGGTGTGGTGCAGGGCAACGGCTGCGACGGGAACACCATCACGGTCCGCCAGTTGCTCAACCACACCAGCGGGATCTTCGACTACCTCGAGTCGAAGCAGGCCAATCTGTGGGACTTCATGGTCGTCCAGCAGAACAGGACGCACACCCTGGCCGAGTTGGCCTCGTGGGGCCTTTCGAAGCCGCCGTACTTCGCCCCCGGAGCGGGCTACCACTACTCCGGCACCAACTACATGCTGCTCGGGGTGATCATTGAGAAGGTCACCGGCGCCACGTACGGCCAGGCGGTCCACTCCCGCATCGTCACCCCGCTCGGCCTGGCCAACACCTACCTCCCGACGCCGGGTGACCCGACGCTGCCCCCGGGGCACGTACGCGGGAACCTCGACCTGGGCCTGGTCTGGGTCGACATCACGGACCGCGTCGAACCGAGCATCGGCCTTTCCGGCGGCGGACTGGTCACCAGCGGGGCCGACGCCACCCGCTTCTTCCAAGCCCTCATGGCCGGCCCGGTGGTGCCTCCCGCGCAACTGGAGGAGATGATCACACCCACCAACGCCCCCGGCAGCACCGCCCCGGACTACGGCCTCGGCCTGGACAAATTCACCCTCCCCTGCGGTGGCGAAGCCTGGGGCCACTACGGCATCTGGCCCGGCTACCAGACCATCGCGGCGGCCACCAAGGACGGCCGGGCGGCCTTCGTCGAAGTCAACGACCTCGGCGTGAACGACCTCGACGCCATGGCCGGCAGTGGGAGCGGCGGCGGCGTCAACCGAAGCGTCACGCTCGTCGCCGCGCTCTGCGACAGGAGCTGACTGACCCTGCCGGGTTCCGGCTCCGGGGCGGTGGCACCGGCCCCGGAGCGGGCCGGGCGCACCGGCCCCGGGCGTCGGCGACCGGCTTCGTACCGCGGTTGCGGCTCTGCGGCCCCCGTAGGTCGCGCGGCCGCGCACGGGTGCCGGTGCGCGCGGGCGCTCGCAGAGCCGAGTCCGGTGTGTGGTGGTGCCGGGGGTCCCCCGGCCGACGCGGGACGAGGGGCACGCCGTCGAGCGGGCCGGGACTCAGTCGACGACGAACAGGCGGGCCCCGTCTCGGGTGCTGGAGCGGTGCGAGCGGGTGTCGTCCCCCACCTGGTAGCTGCTGCCGGCCGCGAGCGTGACGCTTTCGCCACCGGCCAGTTCGGTGGTGAGCGTTCCTTCGAGGACCAGCAGGATGTGGCCACGATCGCACCAGTGATCAGCGAGGTACCCGGGGCTGTAGTCGACCATCCGCACGCGCAGGGACCCGAACTCGCGGGTGCGCCACGTCGCCTGGCCGGTCTCGCCCGGGTGCACGGTGGCCTCGACGCGAGACCAATCGGTCGTCCCGAAAGGTATGTCGATCATGTCCATCGGCGGAGCGTACCAACGTGGCGGAAACCTTGACGCTCTGGACGCCTGCCTTCGCGGCGGCTGGGGCGCCACTACTCGTTCACCTTGCACTGGGACTCCTCGGCCGATGCTCGGGCACGGTGGGTAGAGCGCGTGCCCGCCGGCGATCGCGTGGTTGTGCGGTCGCGCTCGGCGCGGAGGAACGCGAGGGCGAGCTCCGGTTGCCTGATCGCGCGAACACGTGGGGGCAGGAGCGGCCACACTCCCGCGAGCGCGTTCCGGCACGACGCGTCCATGGTCATCGAGCCGCCTCCGGCCGCGTCGGGCAGCGGCAGGGCTGCTCTGGCCCTGTTCAGGGTGAAGAAGGTGCCCTTGATGTTGACGTCGACGGTGTGGTCGAGGTCCCGTTCGGTCACCTCTGCGGTGCGCTGGAAGACGCCGGCTCCGGCGTTGGCGAAGGCCCCGTCCAGGCGGCATCGGCGCTCCCCGATGCGGTCGGTCAGGTGGTCGGGATCGATCAGGTCGGCGGCGTCCGCACGCACTGCGAGCAGGCGGGCAACGCCATCGCAGGACGCGTCGAGCTGTTGGGCGGCGGCTGCCATGCAGGTCTCGTCGCGGGCGAAACCGGACAACCACGCCCGAACCGACCCGGGCAGCGCAGGACCACTTTTCCCGGGCCCGGATCAGGCGCACCGCCGCCGGCGGAGCGGGGACGGCGCGGCGGACGCCCGCTGCGGCGGCGCCGACGCGGCGTACGGCTCCCTTGAGCGCACGTACACTCGGCTCATGAACCGCACAAGCGTCACGGGGGAGTGCCTGCCGCAGGCGACCCCTGCCACGCGTGCGGCCTGCGCGGCCCGGGCGGGCGTCAGCCCCCGGACCGCCGCCGACGGCCAGGCCCCCACGGTCGGCCGCGGCGTCCTGCACGGCCACGGCTAGCGCTTCCCCCACCGCGCCCAGGGCCCGCCCCTCCCGCACCCTTTCTCATCACCTCCCGCGACGGACACCTGCCCCGGCGGCCCGGCCCGATCACGTGCCCGGCCCGGCCCCGTCGCCCCCGGGGCAAGGCATCGCCTGCTCCCGCAACACCACCGCAGTGCCGACGCTCCGTCGGCGCTGCCGCAAGGCGAGGGCCGCACGCCGGGCCGTAGCCGCCTCCGAAAGGGACCACCGTGAATCTGAGCGGCTTGCTGACCGGCCACGAGCACCACGTCATCCAGGGCGACGCCGAATCCACGGGGATCACCGCGGGCACCACCTTCGACGTCGACCGGGTGGTGCCGGGTTCGCTCTTCATCGCGGTACCCGGCCACCGCGGAGGCGGCCCCGCCTCCATCGGTGCGGCGCTCGCACGCGGTGCGGCGGCGGTGATCGTCGACGCTGCGGGAGCCGCCGCCGCGCCCCCAGGGCGGGAGCTGGTGCCCGAGGTGTGCGTCGTACGCGTGCCCGACACCCGCAAGGCGGCCGCGGTCGTCTCCTCCCGTTACTTCGGCGAACCGGGCCGGCACATGGACATGGTGGCGGTCACCGGAACCAACGGGAAGACCTCCATCTCCTACATGGTCGAGTCGCTGCTGAGGATCTCCGAGGGAGCCTCGGTGGGCGTGATCGGAACGGCGGGCAGCCGCATCGGCGACGAGATGATCCCGATGCCGCCCTCGGTCCTGACCACACCGGAGTCGCCGGACCTGCAGTACCTCCTGGGCCGCATGCGGGACCAGGGCACAGGCAGCGTGGTGCTCGAAGCCACCTCGATGGCCCTGCAGACGTACCGGATGGACAGGACGTTCGTCGACGTCGGCGTCTTCACCAACCTGACCCAGGACCACCTGGACGACCACGGCACGATGGCCCACTACACGGACGCCAAACTGAGGCTGTTCCAGGGGCTGTGCCGGCACGCCGTGGTCAACGTGGACGACGCCGTGGGAGCCGGGATCCGGAAGATGATGCCGGACGCGGTGACGACCTACGGCCTCGACGAAGAGGCCGACTTCCGGGCCACGGACCTCATCGCCGACGCCTCGGGCACGCGGTTCACGCTGCACCACGCCGGCCGGGAGTATCCGGCCTCGATCCCGGTCCCGGGCCGGTTCTCGGTGTCCAACGCGATCGCGGCCGTCGCGGCCTGCCGCGTACTGGGGCACGACCTGGACGGACTGGTCGAGGCGCTCGCGAAGATGCCGCTCGTACCGGGCCGCTTCGAGCGCTTCGCGACCCCGGGCGGGACGTCGGTGATCGTGGACTACGCGCACTCGCCCGACTCCCTCGACAAGGTCCTCACGGCCATCCGCGGCTTCGCCCGCGGCCGCGTGATCACCGTCTTCGGCTGCGGCGGCGACCGGGACACCACCAAGCGCGCCGAGATGGGCCGCATCGCCGGGACCCACTCCGACCTGTGCGTCCTGACCTCGGACAATCCCCGCACCGAGGACCCCGAGGCGATCCTGGACCAGATCGCCCCCGGCATCGTGGCCACCGGTACGCCGTACGAGCGGTCCGCCGACCGGCGGCGGGCCATCGAGATCGCGCTGGCCGCGGCGCAGCCCGAGGACGTCGTCCTGATCGCAGGCAAGGGCAGTGAGCCGCACCAGATCGTGGGCGAGGAACTGCTCCCCTTCAGTGACATGGCGACCGTACGCGACCTCGTGGCCCGGACGGCTTCCTGAGGGCGGGGCCGGGGGAACTCGGAAAGAGACCCGGAAAGAGACCCGGAAAGAGACCCCGAAAGGGTTCCCTCGAGCAGCCCCCGAACCGCCGCGCGGTCCCTCTGCGATGCTGATGTCCGACCAGGAAGCGTGGCAGGGGCCGAGGCACGCCGGCCCCTCAAGGTGACCGGAACGGGACGGGGCGGCGCGGGGCGGGGCAGGGGCGCACCGGGGCCGGACGCCCCCGCCGCCGGACGGAGGGGGAAATGCCGGTGGTAGGAAGCACGGGTGTGGCCCGTCAGGGGATCGAGGTGACCCGGGTCGGTGACCGGTGGCGGGTGACCCGGCCGTGGCCCCCGCAGCTGCGTCCCTTCGTGCACAGCTACGCCGGCTACTGGGAGGCGGCGGCCTCGCCCTACCGCGTGCGGCTCGTACCCACCGGCCGGGCCGTGGTGGTGATCAGCCTGGGTGAGCCGTTCGCCCGGATCCGCCGGCTGGGAGACGCGGGCCCGGACAGTCAGGTGACCGGCTCGCTGGTCGCGGGTCTGGAGGACGGGTACCGGGTGTGCGACCACCCCGGAGGCCAGGAGGCGATCCGGCTCGAGCTGACTCCACTGGGCGCCTTCCGGCTGTTCGCCGTGCCGATGAGCGAGCTGACCAACAGGGTGGTCGAGCTCGGCGACGTGCTCGGACCGGAGTTCGGAGTACTGGTCGAGCGGCTGGAAGCCACAGGTGACTGGGGGGCCCGCTTCGACTTGCTGGACGTCGCGTTGTCCGCCCGCCTGGAGCGCGGTCCGCTTCCCGCACCCGAGGTGAGCCACGCCTGGCGGCTGCTGTCCCGCGCCGGCGGGGCGATCCCGGTCGGCCGGATCGCGGCCGAAGTGGGCTGGAGCCAGGGCCACCTGGTCCGCCGGTTCACCGAACAGATCGGCCTGACGCCCAAGGCGTCCGCCCGCGTGCTGCGCTTCCACCGGGCCGTTCGGTTACTCACCCGCGAGGGACTGAACCCCACCGAAGTGACCGCCGCCTGCGGCTTCTACGACCAGGCGCACCTCAACCGCGAGTTCCGCGCCCTGAGCGGGACCACCCCCGGCCAGATGGCTGCCGCCCGCGTGGCGGAGGGGGCGCTCGCGCTGTGAGGGGCGAGGTCAAATTTGTCCAAGCCAGGCCGTCCGCACGTCGGTAGTGTCCCCGTTCGGAGTCGATCAGGCACCCGAGCCCGTGGAACGCCCCTGCCCCGAGGAGAGATCTTCGACCGGCTGCCGGGGCGGACCGGGCGACGGCGGACCTGACCCAGAGGGGAGCATTCGATGGAAGACCTGCTGCGCATCCTCGTAGGCGGTGCGATCACAGGTGGTTTGATCGGTCTGGCGGGGGCCTTCGGCCGGCGCAACCGCAGGCGCCGCGAGGGCGGTGACACGAACAGCCGCTGATGTCCCGCTCGTGGCGCGCGTCGTTGGCCCGGCCCGTAGGCCCGTAGGCCCGTAGGCCGTTGGTCGGAGGCCGGTCGTCCCGTCAGCTCAGCCGCTCCAGCGCGGTGAGGACCCGCGCCGCGCCGTCCTCCCGGGAGAGCGCGGCGGCGAGTTGGCGGGCGCGGGTCGCCAAGGCAGGGGTACGGGTGGCCGCGCTCACCGCGGCGGCCAGCCGGGTCGCGGTGAGGCGTTGGTAGCGGATCGGGGGACCGCTGACGCCCAGGGAGTGGAGGCGGGCCGCCCAGAAGTGCTGGTCCAGCTGGACCGGCACCGGGACGGCCGGGACCCCCGCACGCAGACCGGCCGCCGTGGTGCCGGCGCCCGCGTGGTGGACGACGGCGGCGGTGCGCGGGAACAGCCAGGCGTGGGGCACCTCTTGGACGGTGAGCAGCTCGTCGCCCTCGGCGTGCAGGCCCGACCAGCCGGCCTGGACGATTCCGCGCACCTTGGCCCGTCGCAGGGCCTCGGATACGAGCGCGCTCAGCCGCTCCGCGTCGGCGGTCACGAAGCTGCCGAAGCCGACGAACACGGGCGGGGGCCCCGCGTCGAGGAAGTCCAGCAGCCGTGGCTCGGGCCGCCAGTCGGGCCGCGTCGCCGGCCACCAGTATCCGCAGACCTCATGGGCTTCGGGCCAGTCCGCCGGGCGGCGAACGACCGTCGGGCTGAACCCGTGCAGGACGGTGCGCCCGTGCGGCAGCCCGAGCGGTCCGCCGAACCTCGGTGCGGGCAGGCCCAGTTCGCGTCGCAGCTCGCTCACGGCCGGGGCGAAGACGCGGTCCGTGGCGGTCCGCATGGCCCGGGCCGCCAGCCTGTTCCCGTACGGTCCGAACGACCGGGCCCCGGTGACCAGCGGCGGGAAGGCGCCCGTCGGTTCGATCGGCTGCAGGTAGACGCCGATGGCGGGCAGCCCGGTCGCCTCGCCGAGCGCCGAGCACATGGGGTCGGTGAGCGTGGAGGACAGGAGCACGTCGGCGCCCTGCCGTACGGCGGCCACGACGCCCTCGGTGAGCCGGGGGATGAACTGCCGGGCCATGCCCACCAGGCGGGCCATGGCCACGGGCGCGCTGACCGCCCTGGCCAGCCCTTGGCCGGCCGCCGAAGCCAGCTCCTCGCGCGGATCGAGGGGCAGGGGGCGGAAGCCGAGTCCGCGGGCGGTCACGGCGTCGTCGAAGCGGCTGTGGGTGGCGATCGTCACCTCGTGCCCCGCGGAACGCAGCCGCGTGCCCAAGCCGGTGTAGGGGGCGACGTCGCCCCAGGACCCCGCGGTCACGATCAGTACGCGCACGACGTCAGCTTGTCACGCCGGAAGGAGGCCTGTCTCGGGTCAGGACGCGGGGCGGCGCGCGCGAACGGGGCGGGTCAGGTCCTGCTGGCCACCGGAGGGCAGTATCCGCAGCTCGCCCTGGTCGCTGATCTCGGCGCGAATGATCCCGGTGTCGTCGCAGTAGACGGGATGGCCGCCGGGGCCCGTCTGCGTGGTGCGGGTGACGACGACGACGTCCGCGGCTTCCGGCCCGGATTCGCCCGTGTCGAACACCAGCTCGTAGCGGTCCTCTCGATCCTCCTGGTCGTCACCCACGTCGCACCTCCACGTCCCCGCTGTCACATGGCCCGCCCACCGGCGTGCCGCGTACCAAAGTGCCCCATCAGCCGCGGCGACGGGCCGCACCACGCGGCTCCGGGCCCCTGACGGGTGAATTCTCGACCGGAGCCGCCGAGCCGCTCCCCGTGGCCCCGGTCCCGAGGGCGGTCGTCCCGGATGAACTCGGCACTCGGCGGCCTCCTCGATCTGTTCCTCGGTCAGCCCGACGCCGGATCCGATGCGGCCGACGGCGAACCCCGGCCGGACTCAGGGGCGCGAGCGCAGCGGGTGGTCGGCCGGCACCTCGACGACGGCGATGTGCACGCCGTCCGGGTCCGCGATCCACATCTCGATCAGGCCCCAGGGCTCGCGCAGCGGAGGCCGCAGCACCTCCGCACCCCGGCCGCGCAGTTCCTCGTACGCCGCCTGCACGTCGGCGACCTGGAGCCACAGCCGCAGCCCGGGCGCGGGCGGTGCCTCGGCGCGCCCCGACACCTCGAGGAATCCGCCGCCGAGGAAGTAGACCGTGCCGCGCTCCGGGCCGGTTCCGAACTCGCGGTAGACGGCGAGACCCAGGACGTCCCCGTAGAAGGCGCGGGAGCGCTCGGGATCGGTGGGACGAAGCAGGATGCGGCTTCCCAGTACGTGCGTCATGCGTCCATCCTCCCTTCACACCTTCACACCTTCACACGCGGTTCCAGGACCGTCCGGGTCAGGCGTCGAGGGCCGCCAGGACGCGGTCAGGGGTGAGGGGCAGTTCGCGGATCCGGCGGCCGCTCGCGTGGTGGAAGGCATTGCCGATGGCCGCCGCCGTACCGACGATGCCGAGTTCGCCGATGCCCTTGCTGCCCATCGGGTTGAGGTGTTTGTCGTGCTCGTCCAGCCAGTGCACCTCGATGTCGGGCACATCGGCGTGAACGGGGACGTGGTAGGAAGCGAGGTCGCTCTCGGTGAAGTCCCCGAAGGCGGGGTCCACGGTGCTGTGTTCGGTGAGGGCCATGCCCAGACCCATGACCATGCCGCCGACGAGCTGGGAGCGGGCGGTCAGCGGGTTGAGGATGCGGCCCGCGGCGAAGACGCCCAGCAGCCGCCGGACGCGGACCTCCCCGGTGACGGTGTCGGCCTGCACCTCCGCGAAGTGGGCGCCGAACGCGTGCCGCGCGTACGGGGACTTCTGCTTGGCGGAGGCCGTCGTATCGGCCGGGACGGACACGCCGGCCTCCGGGAGCGGTCCGGTGCGCCGGGCGAGGAGGCCGACGAGGCTCGTGCAGGCGTCGTGGACCGCCCAGCCCCAGGAGGCGGTGCCCGTCGAGCCCCCGGCCACCGAGCCCTGCGGCAGCGCGGAGTGTCCGATCTCCACCTTCACCCGGTCCAGGGGGACCCGTAGCGCGTCGGCGGCGATCTGGGCCAGGACGGTGCGGGCGCCGGTGCCGAGGTCGGTGGCGTTGGTCTGTACGAGGTACGTGCCGTCGGCCAGGGCGTGTGCCCGCGCCGAAGAGGGAGCGGCGGACGCCGGGTACGTGGCCGCGGCGACCCCGGTGCCGATCAGCAGCGGGCCGTCCCGGCGCGGTGTGCGCCGCGCGGCCCAACCGAACCGGGCCGCGCCCTCGCGCAGGCACTCCACCAGGTGCCGGCTGCTGAACGGGTGGCCGCTGTCGGGTTCGGCTTCGGGCTCGTTGCGCACGCGCAGCTCGACCGGGTCGATGCCGAGAGCGTCGGCCAGCTCGTCCATGGCCGATTCCAGGGCGTACATGCCGGGGCACTCGCCGGGAGCCCGCATCCAGGAGGGCGTGGGCACGTCGAGGGGGACGACGCGGTGGGTGGTGAGCAGGGCGGGCGCGGCGTACATGACGCGGGCGGGGACGGCGGCCTGCTCGACGAACTCGCGGACGCGGGAGGTGTGGGTGGTGGCCTCGTGGGCGACGGCGGTGAGCGTGCCGTCCGTACGGGCGCCAAGGCGCACGCGGTGCAGGGTGGGCGCGCGGTGGCCGACGACGGCCGGGAGGTGGCGTCGGGGCAGGGCGACGGTGACGGGCCGGCCGGTGTGCCGTGCGGCCATCACGGCGAGGACCACGTGCGGGCGAGGGGTCCCCTTGCAGCCGAAGGCGCCGCCGATGTGCTCGGACACCACCGTCACGCGGTCGTCGGGCACCGCGAAGAGGGAGGCCAGGGCGGAGCGTACGAGGCCGGACCCCTGGCTGGAGTCGTACACGGTGAGGGTGTCGGGACCGTCGGCGGTGCCGGGCTCCCAAAGGGCGGTGGCGGCGTGCGGCTCCATGGGGTGGTTGTGCAGCGGCGGCACGGAGTAGGAGCAGTCCACCCGGACCGGCGCGGCCTCGAACGCGGCGGCGGCGTCGCCCTGTTCGCGGTGGGCGGGGTGGCCGCCGTTGGCCAGCTCGGGGGTGTAGGCGGCCGGATGGCCCGCGTGCAGGACCGTGTCGTGGGGCTGGGTGTCGTAGGTGACGTGGACGGCCGCGGCCGCCTCCCGGGCGGTCTCCAGGCTCTCGGCAACGGCCAGGGCCACGTACCAGCCGCGATGGGGCACTTCGGCGTTCTGGAGCACGAAGAGGGTGGGGTCGTCGGCGGGGCCCAGCCGGGGCGCGTCGTAGGGGGTGAGGACGGCGAGGACGCCGGGCAGGGCGAGGGCGCCGGCGGTGTCGACGGCGGTGACGCGTCCGCGGGCCACGGTGGCGGGGACCGGCCATCCGTACACCCGCCCCGGCGGGGTGTGTTCGGCCGCGTAGAGCGCCCGTCCGGCGACCTTGTCCGGGCCCTCGAGGCGGGTGGCGGGACGGCCGAGGGCGGGCGCCGGGGCGGCGGGGCTGGAGTCCATGGCGGGTCCTCGCGATCCGGGACGGGGTGGGGTGGGGTGGAGGGGTGTGGGGGGAGCGTGGGAGGGGGTGGGAGGGAGAGGAGGGAGTGGGAGCGGGGTTTCAGGGGCGGGCTCCGCGGGCGGGGCGGTCCGCGGCGAGGGAGTTCAGCACGTCGCAGGCGAGATTGCGGGCGAGGGGCACCTTGAAGGCGTTGTCGCGCAGCGGCTCCGCCCGGTCGAGCTCGGCTTCGACGGCCTCCCGCACGGCCCTCTCGGTGGGGGCGGCGCCCAGCAGCCGTTCCTCGGCGGTGGTGGCCCGCCAGGGCCGGTGGGCGAGCCCGCCGAAGGCGAGCGCGACGTGGCGTACGCGCCCCTCGGCGATGTCGAGCACGGCGGCGACGGAGGCGAGTGCGAAGGCGTACGAGGCGCGGTCGCGGGCCTTGCGGTAGCGCGAGGGCAGCCCCGCGCACTCCGGCGGGAGCGTGACCGCCGTGACGATCTCGCCGGGCTCCACGACGGTGTCCCGTTCGGGGTGGTCGCCCGGAAGCCGGTGGAAGTCGGTCGCCGCGACGGTACGGACGCCGTTCGCGCCATGGAGCTCGACGGCCGCGTCGAGCGCGTCGAGCGCCACGGCCATGTCGGAGGGGTGGGTGGCGATGCAGTGCGCGGAGTGGCCGAGGACGGCGTGGTCGCGGTGGATACCGTCGCGTGCGCCGCAGCCGGTGCCGGGCTCCCGCTTGTTGCAGGGTTTGGCCACGTCCTGGAAATAGGGGCAGCGGGTGCGCTGGAGCAGGTTGCCGCCGGTGGTGGCGACATTGCGCAGCTGGGCCGAGGCGCCGGCCAGGAGCGCCTGGGAAAGGGCCGGGTAGCGCGTACGGACGAGGGGATGGACCGCGAGGTCGCTGCCCCGCACCCCGGAGCCGATGCGCAGGCCGCCGGCCGCGGTCTCCTCGACCTCATTGAGCGGTAGCCCGGTGAGGTCGACGAGGGTGTCTGGGGCTTCGACCCCGAGCTTCATGAGGTCCACGAGGTTGGTGCCGCCGCCGAGGTAGCGGGAGCCGGGCCGTGCGCCGTGGGCCGCGACGGCCTCCGGAAGGCCGGCGGCGCGCACGTACGCGAACGGCTTCACGCGACCACCTGCCCGGCTACGGGGGCCTCGGCCGGATCGGAGCCCGCAGTCGGATCGGAGCCCGCAGGCGGGTCGGAGTCCGCGGCCGGGTCGGAGTCCGCGGCCGGGTCGGCGCCTTCGGAGGCCGCGGCCACGTCCCGGACGGCGTCCACGATGCGGGGGTACGCGCCGCAGCGGCACAGGTTGCCGCTCATCGCCTCGGCGATCCCGGTACGGCTGAGGTCCGCGCCGCCCGCGTCGGCGGCGGCCTCGGCGAGCAGGCCGACGGCGGAGCAGAGCTGGCCGGGGGTGCAGTAGCCGCACTGGAAGGCGTCCCGTTTCACGAAGGCCTCCTGGAGCGGGTGCGGGCCCCGTGTGTCGTCGGCGAGCCCTTCCACGGTGGTGACGCGGGTGCCGTCCTGGGCGACGGCGAGCAGCAGGCAGCCGTTGACGCGCCGGCCGTCGACCAGGACGGTGCAGGCGCCGCACTGGCCGTGGTCGCAGCCCTTCTTGGCACCGGTCAGACCGAGGTGCTCGCGCAGCAGGTCCAGGAGCGTGACGCGGTGGTCCACGTCGAGCTCGTACCTCCGGCCGTTCACGTGCAGCCCGACGCGGGAGCTGGTCTCTTGGCTTGGTCGCGCCACGGCTTCCCCTTTCCCCTTTGTCGTGGAGTGTGGAGTTACCTGTCCTCGGATAACCGGTCGGAGCGGATCTCACACCTCACGTGTGGGGCAAGTGGGTGTGCCGTGCCCCCCGCGTTCTGTCCGACGGATCACGGGGGCGGGCGTCCGGTGGCGATGTCAGTGCCGCGCCATACGATCCGGGGATGCGAGCCTCAGGAACGTTCGAAGTCACCGAGTTCACCCCGGCCGCGGTACCGGCCCCCGAGATCGAGACGGCGCTGCCGGTCGGTGTCGCGACGATGCGCAAGGAGTACGAGGGCGAGGTCACCGGGCGCTCCGCCACCTTGTTCACCGCCGCGTTCGACCAGTCCACCGGAACGGGAACGTACGTCGCGATGGAGTCCTTCGAGGGGGCGCTCCACGGACGGGCGGGCGCCTTCAATTTCGCGCACTCCGCGACGACCCTGGGCGAAGGGAGGCAGCAGGAGTTCTTCGCCGTCGTGCCGACGAGCGGAACGGGTGCGCTGGCCGGGATCACCGGGACCGGCGGGATGGCCGTCGACGCGGACGGCACCCACCGGATCTGGTTCGACTACGAGCTCGGCGAGTAGTCCGGCGCGTCACCGCCCCCTCCCTCGGCGGCCGTACGGACGCACTCGATCAGGTAGTCGCCGTTCTCGGGATCCACGCTCACCCCGTGGGCCTCGCTGTGGAACCCCGGGAAGCTCCGGTCGAAGGCCTCCAGGGCGCGCAGGTACCGCAGCAGCGGTCCGTCCGGACCGCCCGTGGATTCCCCGGGCATCAGTACGGGGATCCCGGGCGGGGTCACGGTCACCATCGCCGCGGCGACCCGCCCGGCCGCCTCCGCCAGCCGTACGCGTTCCGTACCGCCCCGGATCAGCAGCTGGTAGCAGTGGCGCGGCGGGGCGACCGGCTCCGGGAGCTCCTGGAAGGCGGCGTCGAGGGCGCCGATCAGCTCGGCGCGGGTCAGGTGCTCGTGCATCTCGCGGCACAGGGTGCCCAGGGTGGTACGGCCGTAACGGCGCGGGAAGCGCTCGACCAGCCCCGGAAGGACCCGGTCCAGCGGCGCGTCCGTGTCGTGGAGGGCCTTGAAGTCCATGAGGGCGTCCATCAGGGTGCCCCACTTGCCCTTGGTGATGCCCATCGAGAACAGGATCAGCGTGGTGTAGCTGTCCGTCTTCTCCACGACGATCCCGCGCGCCGCCAGGTAGGCGGTGAGGATCCGCGCCGGAATGCCCCAGTCGCCGGTCTGACCGGTGGCGCTCACCCCGGGGCAGGTCAGGGTCACCTTGACCGGGTCCAGCAGGCAGTAGCCCTCGCTCAGCCCCGCGAAGCCGTGCCAGTCGGCGCCCGGCTCCAAGTGCCAGCAGGACGGCTCGCGGCTCAGCAGGGACGGCGGCGCGTCCGCGAAGGCGACGCGCGCCCCGGTCGCCGGGTCGGTGACCGACTCGGGCTGCCACACGCCGAAGAACCAGCCCGGCCGGTCCCCGGCGGCGGCGATGCGGCGCCCGGTGCGGACCACGGCCTGACGGAACCGGATCGCCTCGGTCACGGCCTCGTCGATCAGCCACCGGCCCTGCGGGCCGTCCATCATGGCGGTGGCCACGTCCAGGGAGGCGATCGCGGGATACAGCGGCGAGGTGGTGCCGTGCATCATGAACGCCTCGTTGAACCGCTCGTGTTCGACCGGGGCCCGGGGTGACGACTTCACGTGGACCATCGCGCACTGGGAGAGCGCCGCCAGCAGCTTGTGCGTCGACTGCGTCGCGAAGACCGTGGGCCGCCCCGGCCCCGTACCGTCGCCCGGGCGGGCATCGGTCGCGTCCGGGAAGGTGTCCGGTCCGACGGCCATGCCGTAGCGGCCCGCGTACAGCGGGTGGAAGCGGGCGTACGCGAACCAGGCCTCGTCGAAGTGCAGCCGCGGGGTGCTCGGCGCGAAGGCCCGGGCCGCCGCGACGGTGTCGTAACACAGCCCGTCGTACGTGGAGTTGGTGAGGACCGCGTACTGGGCCGCGGGGGAGAGGGCCCCGGCCGTGAGCGGGTTCGCCGCGATCCTCGCGGCCACCGCCGCCGGGGCGGTCACGGCGGGCGGCAGGGGGCCGGCGAGGCCGAAGCCGTTGCGCGTCGGTACCAGGTAGACGGGGCGCGCTCCGGAGATCACCAGCCCGTGCAGGACCGACTTGTGGCAGTTGCGGTCGACGAGCGCGATCTCGTCGGTCGTCACGCTGTAGTGGCCGACCATCCGGTCCGCGGTGGAGTCGCCGTGCAGGACGAAATAGGTGCGGTCGGAGCCGAAGACGCGGGCGGCGTTGCGTTCGGCCTCCCCGATCGGGCCGTTGTGCTCGAAGAGCGACCCGAGCTCCCCGACCGAGATCGACAGGTCGGTGCGGAACAGCCGCTCGCCGTAGTAGTCGAAGAAGGCCCGCCCGACCGGGGACTTGAGGAAGGCGACCCCGCCGGAGTGGGCGGGCGTGTGCCAGGAGTACTCGTGGGAGTCCTCGAACCGGCGCAGGGCCTTGAAGAACGGCGGCAGGAGGTCACGGTGGTAGCCGCGGGCCGCCGACGCGACCCGGCCCGCGATGAAGGACGGCGTGTCCTCCAGCGGCCAGATGTAACCGACCACCGTTTCCGAGACCCACAGCGGCAGCCGCTCCAGGTCCTGGTCCGCCTCGTCCGCCATCACGAGGAAGACCGGCAGGTCCTTGAAGCGGCGCCCGATGTGCCGCAGGACTTCCCCGCCGCCCCCCTCCTCGACCGCGCCACCCGCCGTACGCGGCAGGTCCCAGGCCACCACGGCCGCCGCGAGACCGGCCTCGGTCTGCAGGCCGGCCCGTGCGTCGCGCGCACTCGGCGCCCAGCGCAGCTCCAGAGCCTGATTCTCCAACTCCTTGCCGATGCGCCGTAGTTGCTCGGCGCTGACGCCGCCTCCCAGTGGATTCTCCCGCAGTGCCAGCAGGACCGTTCCGTTCGACATCTGTTCCGCTCCCGGAGGCCAGGGGTACGGACGCCCGTACCGGGGCACAGTGTTCCGGTCCTGCGGGCGCCACCGCCGATCTTCGGCGGGGCTTCACCCTCAGGTGGGCGTGGCGTCAGCAGCTCCGGAGCTCAGCTCCCGGCCCGGGCCAGCACCACGAAGTCCGCGTTCGACGGGTCGAGGCAGACCGCCAGTCGGCCGACGCCCTCGGCGTCGTCGGGCCCCGTCCGCACGCTGCCACCGTTCTCGGTGACCTTGGCGACCGCGGCGTCGCAGTCGGTGACGGCGAAGACGGGGTGCCAGTACGGCCGGCCCCCGGCCAGGGCGAGGTTCTGCGCCGGAACCTCCATGAGGCCGCCGTGCATGCGCTCCTCGGGAAGTCCGGCAGGCGTGATGAGGGAGTACGTCCCCCCGCCGCCCGGCATCCGCGTGTCGCTGAACCGCCAGCCCAAGACGCCACCGTAGAAGTCCTTGGCGGCCGCCGCGTCGCTCGTGTACAGCTCCGTCCAGGCCAGCGAACCCGGTTCGTCCACCAGCTCGACACCCGAGTCCTTTCCCGGCTCCCACACGGCGAACTGGCCGCCCAGCGGGTCGCTGTACTGCGCCATGCGACCCCACTCTCCGAGGTCCATGGTCGCCACCCGCACCGTGCCGCCGGCGCGCTCGACGGCCTGCGTCGTGGCGTCCGCGTCGGTGACGCTGTAGTAGATCATCCAGGCCGAGCGCGCCCCCTCCTCGGTGAGCTTGCCGAGTCCGGCGACGATCTTGCCGTCCTTCCGGAACATCCCGCCTTCCATGTCCTCCCCCTCCATGGGCTCGTACTCCCACCCGAGTACGGCGCCGTAGAAGGCGGCGGCGGCGCCGACGTCGGGAGCGCCGAGGTCGAGCCAGCAGGGGGATCCAGGGGCGAAGTCAGTGGTGATCATGGGCCTTCCCTTCCGCGCATCCTGTACGTCCCCAGCCTGGCACCGGACACCGGCGCCCGCCGCTCGACCGCCCGCGTCGCTCCATGGCGGAATCCCGGAGCCGGGCACCGCCCGCGGCGCCGTGCTGCAGAGTGGTCCTTCGTACCTCCCCCGCACCTGCCGGCACCACTGGACCGAACCCATGGAGTTCCGCTGTGGCCACGACCTCTGAAACGCCCGGGACGGCGCCCGTCGACCCGCCTGCCGTCCGGATCGAACGTGACGGACCGGTCCGTACGTTGATCCTGAGCCGCCCGGACGTCCGCAACGCCGTCGACGGCCCGACGGCTGCCCAACTCGCCGACGCCTTCCGTGTGTTCGAGGAAGACGAGGACGCGTCCGTCGCCGTGTTGTGGGGCGAGGGAGGCACGTTCTGCGCGGGCGCGGACCTCAAGGCCGTCGGCACCGACCGCGGCAACCAGGTGACGCGCGAAGGCGACGGCCCGATGGGCCCCACGCGGATGCGCCTGACCAAACCGGTGATCGCCGCGATCAGCGGCCACGCGGTGGCGGGCGGACTCGAACTGGCCCTGTGGTGCGACCTGCGGGTGGCCGAGGACGACGCGACCTTCGGGGTGTTCTGCCGCCGCTGGGGCGTGCCGCTGATCGACGGCGGTACGGTGCGGCTGCCGCGCCTGATCGGCGAGAGCCGCGCGATGGACCTGATCCTCACCGGCCGGCCCGTGACCGCCGCCGAGGCGTACGGGTTCGGCCTCGTCAACCGTCTCGTCCCGCCGGGGGAGGCCCGCCGGTCGGCGGAGCTCCTCGCCCACGAGATCGCCGGGTTCCCGCAGGTGTGCCTGCGGCACGACCGGCTCTCCGTACGGGAGCAGCACGGCCTGGCCGAGCCGGAGGCCCTGGCCGCCGAGTACCGGCACGGCCTCGTACCGCTCACCGCGGGGGAGACCCGAGCCGGCGCCGACCGCTTCGCGGGCGGAGCCGGCCGCCACGGCTCCTTCACCGGCTGAGCCGCGTGAGCCGCAAGGGCGCCTCCTCGGTGCCCGGAGTGCGGCCGGCCGGCCGAGTCCCTACGGATCGCTGACGGCCGGAGTCGGCTGGAGCCGGGCGGAGCCGGGCCGAGTCAGGAACGGCTCCCGCGGAAGGCCGTGGCCTGCACGGTGGTGCCGCAGAGTGCGAAGAGCCCGCCGTCATCGGGCGCCAGCTGGAAGCCGCCTCCTCCCACGCCCAGCACGATCGAGGGCGCGACGGTGGGCCCGGCGCCGGACGCGCAGTACCCGTCGGCCTCGCCGAGCACGGGGGTGAAGGTGAGCTGGGTCGAGGCCCGGCCGCCGACCGCGAGGTGCACGGCGCGTGCCTGGCCCTGCCGGATCACGTGGAGGGGCTTGTTGCGGTCCGGCGAGCCCTGACCGGCGAGGGCCACGGTGGGGTATCCCGCCAGGACGCACGGCCCCGGGCCGTCGTTGATCACGGTGATCCGGACCTGGGTGCCGCCGATGCGCTGCGCGCTGTTCGCGATGAGCTGCTCGCTCGTACAGGGAGCGGCAGCGGGCGCCCACCGCCCTGCCGTCTCCTGCGCGGCGGCGGCCGGACCGGCGGCCGGCAGGAGGCCGCAGGCCAGGGCGGCCGCCGCGAGCCACAGGGACGGGGCTCTGGCCACGCGATCCCGCGTCGTGCCCTTCGTGCTCTCCATGCCATTCCCGCCCTGTAGCTCCTTCATGTCCTTCATCTCCTCAGCGTGGCACCGCCCCGGGTCGGCGGCATGCGTAGCGCTCTCACACGGCCCGTGCACTCGTCCGCCCCTGCTGCGGAGGCAGGGGAAAAGGGGCTTTTACGTGGGGTTTACGGGTGTGTCAAGTCCCGAGTTTCCGGAACGTGACCGGGGTGTCCCCGCCGGGGCTTACTGGTGATGCGGGCCTCACCGGACAGGAAATGAGGACCCCACCGCCCCGAATTACCGGGGTATCCCGGATTCCGAT
>NZ_JAGGOW010000101.1 GCF_018614135.1 Streptomyces sp. ISL-66 | reverse complement strand
CGCCCGGGGCCCGTACCCGATCCGGGGCGGGGCGGCCGTCCGCCCGCCGGGGGCCGGGGTGGCGGAGGCGGGGCGGCTGGCCGTGGGCGCTGCTGCGGCTGGTGGCGTCGCTCGACCGCGTCCCCGATGCGGCGGGAAGTCTTCTCACCCGCCTCGAACCGAGCGCCGGCCTCCACACGCACCTGCTCACGAAACGCCCGCCGCTCAGCGGTCAGGCCCCCACCCTGCGCGTACCGCATACAACCGGCATACCGCAGGGATCACTACCTGTCACCACCCGGCAACAAGGCGAAAACCTCAGGTAACCACCCCCTCAGCGACAGCATCCGTCATGTCCGACGGATATGCCCGCTGCCGGTCCGGCTGGTCGGCGGCGTTTCCGTACACATGGGCGAGGCAATCGCACGACACGTCGAACGAGTTGAACGATGCGGGCGCGAGCGCGTACAACTGCGGCAACAGGGTCTCCCCGGTGTTCCTCGGTTTGATTCGCATCTCCGAGCTACCGAGAGGCCCTGCCTTCATGCCCGCACCACGGGAAGATCACCCGATTAGGAACTCTGTTCGACCCGCACGTTCCAAGATCGGTTGAGATACGGCTTCTCATGACGAGATCCAGTGCGCTGCAGACCACGGCGAGGCGGTTCCGCTCCGCCCGGTCTGCGCGCCGGACCTCTTGCCGCAGTGGCGCAGTCCGCGCCGATAGGGCGTGCGCGGGCGAAGCCCTTCTCGGTTCTCTGCCGAACGCTGTGCTTGTGATGCGGGGCGCCGGCCGACCGCGGCTTGGTCTCGAAGGCTGACGTTGTGTATTTGCGGGTCTCGATGTCGATGCAGCCGAAGGAGCTGGGAGAGGTACCAGCGCAGACGGTGCGGGCGGCGGACCCCCTCGAGGCCGGGAACCCGTCCGCTCTCTCAACCCATCGACAAGTGATCTCGGTGGTTCGATCAGGTCCTGAAGGCTGACGCCACGCGGGCCGCTCCAAATCGGCCCCCCTTCAACGGGGCGGGGCGTTGTCACCAGGTGACTATCCGAGCCAGACAATGGCCAGGACGGAGAGGTTGAGCAGCGCACGGTTCGCGAAGTAGACGACGGACAGCCGGCCGGCGGACGCGAAACGGACGTCTTCGCCCTCAATGTCACCGGCGTCCCACTGGCCGAACCTCCACGGGTCCGCCGCGGCGGCGTCCAGCAGATCCCACACAGTCTCCTCCACGTGCTCGGACAGTCCGGCGAGCACCTTCCCGGCGGGCGGCGACAGCCGGACAGCGTACGGCTGACCGCTCATCGGCGCCTGCTCCGGAGCTCTTGCAGGTCCATGAACCCGGTCTCGTTACGGCCGGAGGCGAGGAACGCGTCGACGCCGGGGCGGAGGCCATGCGGGCACGCCAGACCTGGACGACCTGGCGCAGCGCGGTGAGGGAGAACGTCCTGCGCGACTCCTCCAGCGCTGTCGCCCACTCCCGCTCGAAGGGCGACACCCACCGGTCCGCACAGCGGTCGGCGCGCAGCTGCGCAAGCAGTTCGTCTTCGGAGAACGTCTCCGGACCGGGCTACGACTCCTCGCAGGCCCACGTCGCGGGACGGATGGCCAGCGCCCGAGGCCACCGTGCCACCATCCTGAACTACGACGACCGCCTCTACACAGCTCGCCAGTAGCCTCAACCACCCCGACCACAGCGTCGATTGACAGCCTCCTTCCGTCATGGCCGACCGTCCTCAGTGGGTCCGGATCGGCCAGGAATCTCGGGATTTCCAAGGGATCGGCACCATGGACATTCGTGGAGGTCGCTCGCAGCGCTCGCTGGATGGGGCAGGGACACGGAGAAACCCGCCCTGTATTCGTCCTGAAGTGCCTGTATCGAGCTCATTTTCGCGCGGGGCGGGGTAGTTCCGCCGGCTGTGCCTGCTTCGGCCAGGCAGCGTGTCACCAGCATCAGCGCCGCCCGCACCGTACCCGCCACCCGCGTTGCCGCCGACCACAGGCCGCGAGCGGCTGGGTCACCACCGGGGGTCATCCTCACGCGACCCTTCTCGCGGACTGTGTCCAGATGATCGGGAAGACCCAGGACCTTCTGTCGGGCGTGCCATTCCTCCTCCGCCGCACGCTTCGGAGGGATAGACCTTTCCGACGGGGGCGTCCCAAGGAGGGGTGACGGTCCCTCGTCAATTGTCGAGGAGGACTCTCACAACAATAGGTCGATGATAATTCTTTCAGTCTAGACACGTCTCGCCGTTTCCCTCAACGTCCACTAGAGAGGTGTATCGAGCAGGAAAGGAGCAGGCAATCACCGTTTAGCGCGACCCACCCAGCGGCCAGAAACCGGAAGTGATACAGATTGCCGGGGTTTATGGGCACCCTCACCCATGTGCGGTTTGCCGGGGTTTTTCACCCGCCCGGCAATGTGCGAATTGCCGGGGTTTTTCAGGGATATCAGCCGCCCTCTCGAGACTGGGTACGCTCGATCAGGAGGGCTGGCTGGGCGGCCTGCCCGCCTGCGGAATGGGATGATGGTCCGGCCTGGCTCGTCGGGTTCTTCGGGCTACAGTTCGCGAGGGCGATAACAGCGGGGCGAGGGCACTCGATGCACTGTCGCCGAGGCCGGTTCGGCGGCCTCACCGCAACTCAGAGCCTTCGTCACCACGGGGCGGCGGCATCACGCCTCTCCGCGGAACCCAAGACGTGACGAAGTTTCGAGCCAACGCGATCATCCGCCGTCAGAGCTGCAGCCGTTCGGCGAGTGCGGTCAAACGCCAGCGAGGGGGTGTTTCGTCGCATAGGTCTCGTGTGACGGGTGGCCGACACGGCTCATGAATGACCCGGAGCGGCTCCCCACCCGGGCAAGCGGAGACGCCGACAGGCTTCTCCCCTGGCTGTACCGGCGCCGCGGCTTGCTGACGAGCCAGCCGGATGGCATCGACATGCAGGGACAGGACCTGCTTGAAGCGTTGCCGGCGCCTCAGTTCAACGATGTCCACGTGCCACAGCCGGCCAGTCCCTGAGGACGTCAACGCGGTGAAACCTGTGGTCAGTACGGTGGAGATCAGCACGATCCACAGGAGGATGCCTCCCACAACTGGTCCTTTCGAAGGCTGAAGTTCAAGGGGCGCCCGGACCGGAGCCCCGACGATCCCTCGGCATAACGCAGAGGCATATGCAGGGTTGCGCCCTGTCCTCCGATTGCAGCCATGCGCAGCAATCCGGCAGCCTCGGCATCTCGATCTATTTACCGATGATCAGTCGGCTGCTGTGGGCGGCCAGACGAGGACCGCACCCGACCTGACGGGGACCCAAGCCCGGGATCAGCGCGCTTACGGGGGGGCGACGCGGCCGTCCGATGCCAGGGAAGCGAAGTCGACGGAGCCGCCGATGGGGGCTCAACGCTGAGAGGAAAACATGGATGGCGGCCTGTGGTGAGAGCCGGCGACATGCGCAGACGCATCCCGCCGCGGCCGGGGAGCCTGCGCCGGGCGGGGGCTCGGTACCCAGCAGGGCCGTCGCATTGAAGTATGCGCGCTGCCATCAGCCGCCCCGGCGGGCGGACGGGGTGCACGGGTGACGGGGCCGTCGCGCTGGGGCCGGCATCGGGCCACAGCCGGCGCCTTGAGTCACGGGGTGGCGGCGCGAAAGGACGTGGCTGTGCGATGCTTCCGACCTGTTTGTAGAATCGACAAGACAGGGTCAGCACTTATTCATCGACCAGCATCACCCGGATGGCGCATATCCGGACCAACATCGACAGCGTTTATGGAATATGACAACAGCAAAGTTCCCCGTCTTCTTCGGCAGGACGACAAAGGAAGACGGACAGGGAGGCCGCTTTCACTCCGGGGCGATCCGGATCGGGAAGTGGATTTTCATTCCAGGCTCAGCCGACTGCGGCGAGACCCGTCAGGCGACGCTGGAACACGAGAGTCTGGAAATCGGTCTAACGTACTCGTCCTCGATCTTTGAGGACTTCCTCCACGCGATGAGCGTGATCCAGGTCGAGTTCGGCAGGCGGATGGAGAACACGGCAGCGTTCGCAACGGCTGTCGGCGAGTGCTCGGGTGGCAGCCCTCGTGTATGAGCCGTACGGGTACCCGGACATCCACGGTCTGCATCCCCAGCCGGAGACCTCCGCGTTGTGGGACCGGCCCGAACACGTACAGCACCCCTCTACCGGGCAATCGCTCGGCGGGCCCGGCGAGGCGCAGTCGTGGGATCCGGTGGAGGAACTCGCCATCCTTCTCCAGGAGAGCGCTGCACCCGGGCAGCCGGATCCCTTCACCCAAGAAGGCTTCGACGGCACCGGTGCCACGGCCAGCACCATCGGCCTCGTCGCAGAGCTGAAGCACACCCCTGTCGGGCGTCCGCCCACAGCCTCCAACGGGCACCGCCGAAACCCGTCGAAATCGCCAGTAGTGACCCTGCTGCAAACGGGCAGTGTGGTCACCGCCGTGCTGGTCGGTGCCATCGCCGCCGTGGTGAGCATCCTCAGTGGGCTGGCCATCTGCGACGCCCTGCGCCACAGCGCCGCGCCCCACACGGCCCGCGCAGTGGTCAGCTGGTGGCCCCTGCTGATCTACGGCCCCTGGATGGTCGCCTCCCTGTCGATCCTCAGATCGGCCCTGCACCAGCGCCGCGCCCTTCATTCCTGGTCCATCGTTTTGTTGTTCTCCACCCTGGCCACGCTTCTGTGCGTAGCCCAGGCACCCAAAACGATCACCGCCGGGGCGGCGTCTGCTCTTCCTGCCATCGCGGCGCTGGCCTGCTTCCAACAGCTGGTCCGCCAGATCACACTCACGCGCCCGCCTCGCCAAGCCGCTCCGCGACACCGAAACCCGACGCCCTCTGTGTCCGTTCCGCTCAGGCAGACGGCCGCAGCCAGACACAGCCCGGCCAGTGTCCCTCCCGGCTACCCTGCTGCAGACAACAGGACAGTCCGCTCTCCGTCCCCCAGTCACAGATTCGGGTACGGCGCATGACCGTCGTACGCGTGCGGCAGTGCCACTTGCGCAGGTCAGCGCTACGTCCCCTTGGCCCGGGCAATGGGTTCCGATTGCCGGTGGAGAGCCGGGGCGTCGGAACGACGATCGATGTCGCACCGATGGTGCGGGGCTACCTCCGGTTTCTTCAATTGTCTGCTCGGCAAGAGCCGGTGAGCTCCGGCAGGAGGAGTGGGCGCGAGTTCGTACCGTCGGGGGAGTCGGGCTGGCCGACAGTCTTGCCGTCGGCGAGAGCGATCCGCCGTCCACGCGCGGGAGTGAGAATCCTGCGCGAGCGTCCCACCGGACACGGCACTGTCGGACGACGGCGTATGAGGGTCGGGCATCCGACGGGCGGCGACCGCGAAGAGCAAAGGCGGTAGCGGCCGCTAACTCCCTGGTCAACCCGGTCCTTCCCACGCGTCAAAGGGGTGCTCCCCTGCACCTTTGAAACGAAGATCGAAACCGATAGTCACGGGCCGTGCGCAGACTCAGTCCGATACCCACCCTTGCCCGAACGCGAGCCGAGTGTGGGCTGCCCCACGCGAGTGGGAGCGGCCCCCGCACCACCTCGCACACCAGGCGTCCGGTCACTGCGGCACCCCCGAGCGAGGTGCCGTAGGGAACGGTCATGCCCGGCAACGGGGGCCAACGCCGTCGGCATCTGCGGCGGGCGGGCTGCTCAGGTATTCAATGCTGCGGCGCCACGGATGCGTGCGCAAATGGCCAGCGCGCCGGGCAAAGGGTCGCACCCTGCTCAACCGAATACACAAACGCGCTCCGGCGCCTCACCCCACGCCGATCAGGAAAGGTCAGCAACATGTACGAATTGACCCATGTAGAGCGAATCCAGTACAAGCGGCGCCAGGACACCGCATACCAGGCTGGCGAAGACGCTGTCACCAACCTCCAGGCGGCGCTCGCGCTCGCAGACCTGACCCTTCCCTCCCTGAGCAACGACGGGCCAGTGGCCAGCCACGGCTTCGTCCGGCTCGGAGGATGCAACGCGGACTTCGCCAACCGGCTCGCCGAAATCATCGCCGCAGGTGCCGACGCTCTGCAGCATCAACGGTGAAGACGGGAGGTCGATCTCATGACAAAACGTCCTGGCCGGCGGTATCCAGGCGCAGCTGTCTGAACGGATCGGGTGGCCGAAGACGCCGCTGCGGTCGATGACGGTGGCGGCGCTGATCTCCGCGACCGGTTCGGGGCCGCCAGGATCGCGTCGCGGACGTCGCGGCGCGCCCACGCCGAGGCATCGCCCATTCGGCTCAACGGACTCGCGGGCCGCGCTGTGCGCCAGAACACCAGCGGGTGGGTTGCAGGCTCACTGGAGCCGGGTGGGTGGTTCAGGTGATTCGTCGGCGTCCGGGTCCGGCAGGCACAAGGGTGGGGCCGGGTCCGCAGCGAGGTGGAGCCGGCGCAGGGTGGATTCGGTTTCCCGCTCGAAGTGCTCCGCGGAGATCAGGCGCTGCCAGAGAGGATCGGGCATACCGGGCACCGTGGCACCGCGGGCTGTCCACTCCGCTGCGATCCGCGCATACAGGGGCGCGGATTGGTCAGCGACGTCTTGGGTGCCGCCGCGGCGGGCATGCCGACCGGATCCGGCAGCGTGCGGCTGGATCCGCGTGGGAATGAGGGAATCGGGCATGAGCCGGCCCTGCCCCGGGACACGAGGCAAGAACTTTCGCTGTTCAGCGGTCACTATCCTCAAACGATTCTTGCGCCCGCTCGACACCGCTGCCCCGAACGCTACGGTCCCCGGCTGCTGGAGATGCCGGCCGGGATGGGAAGCTGGCTGAACCCCGACTCTACGCACGCCAGTCCATCGACCACATCAGCGCAGCCACAGGGAATCGCACTCGAGGCCCTACGGAGACTCGAAAGCCACGACGGAATCTCCGCCCCCAGCAGGCCCTTCGTCTCTACGCCGAAGCAGTCGGCATCAACCCCGAACCACCGACCACGGAACTCAACCACGCAGCAGCCGACCGAACCGAAACCGCACACCCTTCAACGTGACCGCTGGACTCGGAAGGCCAGCAGCGATCTCTTACAAACGCCATGTGCTCTCGGTAGGAAGGCCTGCCGTGACGGCGCGTTGTTTCGCCATAGGCGCCTGCCTGCTGCGGTCGCGCTGGGGCCCGCTGCTTCACGCCCCTGCTCACCCCCTCCCCATGGGTGGCGAGCGGGCGGACAGTCGGCTTCCGGATCCGACCTTAGAGGAGAGCGGGAAGCATGTCGCCCTGCGGTGTCGTGAAGTGGTTCGACCCTGACCGGGGTATCGGTCTCATCAGCCAGGAGGACGCCGGACCTTACGTTCAGGCAGAAGCCTCGGCAATTCATGGAGAGGATCGCCGTCTGCGCCAGGGCGAGGAAGTCCTCTTCAACCTCACCCTGGACAGTGCGGGACTACGAGCCGACGACATCCGCCGTTCGGAGGGAGCCCGGCGCTACCGCGGTCCAAGCCAGCACACGGGAATATCAGCGTGCGTCTGAGTGGACGTTAAGTCCGTTTCTGGTAGCGGCCTCGTCCGGGTTGGGTGAGGAAGCCTTGGCGGGTGAGTCGTCCGAGGCGGCTGCGGGTGATGTTGACGGATGCTTCGTCGGTGGGCATGTTGAGGAGTTCGTGCAGGTCGCGGGCCCGGAACGCCTGGTCGGGGTGCTGGTTGAAGGCGCCGACGATGGTCTGGTAGGCGGTGCTCGACTCGGGCGGATCGGGTTCGGTGCCGGTAGGTGCGAGTTCGGTGATGACCTTGCGGGTGGTGGCGAGGTCCGCGAGGCGAGCTTCGGTCTCGGTGAGGGCGGCGGTGAAGTGCGCGATCTGATGGCGGAGTTCGTCTGCCCGGGCCGTGGCCTCGTTCTCCCGGAGGTGAAGGTCCACCAGGAGTTCGGTGATGTTCACGCGGCCAGCTCGATGGTGTCGCGCCAGGTCGGCGTGGGTGTGGTGAGGCGGCGGGCCATGTTGGCGGTGGAGGCCCAGTAGACGCGTGAGGCGGAGGTGTCGGGCCGGTGGTCGTACTCACGGGTCAGGCGCCGGTGGAGCATCAGCGTGCCGTTCGTCTGCTCGACCACCCACCGCTTGGGCTGCGGGACGAACCCTTTGCCCTGGTCAGCGGGGTTGCGGCGGACGACCTCGACGCCGATGTCCAGCAGTGCGCCGTGAACGATGACCGCTTCCTTGAAGCCCTGGTCGACCAGGGCTTTCTCCAGGCGCATTCCGCACCGCTCGGCGGCCTGGTCGAGCAGGGCGATGCCGGCGGCGTTGTCGTGCGCCGAGGCGGCCATGACGACGACGCCGATGATCAGCCCCAGCACGTCGACGGCCAGTCCCCGCTTGCGTCCCGAGACCTTCTTGTTCGCGTCCAGCCCGGTCGTGGTCCTGGGGACACCCGCCGCAGCGCGGACGGACTGGGTGTCGATGATCACGAGGGACGGGTCCTCTAATCGGCGGGCTTTCTCCCTGACCTGGCAGCGAAGGAGTTCCTGAATCCGCTGGTCGAGCCCGTCCTCGCGCCACAACCTGAAGTAGTAGAACACCGCCGACCAGGCCGGCAGGTCATGCGGCAGCATGCGCCACTGACAGCCCGTCCGGTTCTGGTAGAAGATCGCGTTCACGACCTCCCTCAGGTCACAGGACCCGGGATCCCCGGTCGCCGACCGCGCCACCCGGCCCTGTTTCCAGGCCGTGATCATCGGCTCTATCAACGCCCACTGCCCATCCGACAAATCGCTGAGATACGGCTCTCTCATCACGCCCCGCATCTCAACATGGACATGCCCATCGAGCAGCCCGGACCGCGATCAGTACCACGATCGAGCGATCACGAACGAAGAGAAGTCGGACTTAAC
>NZ_JAGGOW010000100.1 GCF_018614135.1 Streptomyces sp. ISL-66 | reverse complement strand
CGCCAGGGCGGCTAAGGCGCCAGGGCGGCTAAGGCGCCAGGGCCGCCCGGGTCTCCTCGACCAAGGCGCGCGCCGTGGCCACCGTCGCCGTCAGGGACTCCGGGGTGGTGCCCTGCGCGCCCAGCAGGGCGCGGACGCGGTCGCCGAAGCCCGGCGGAGCGGTCGCCACGAGCTCGGCGGCCGCCAAGGAGCCCTTCTCGTTGAGGCACCAGCGCCGGTCCGCCGCGAACAGGGCCTGGACGAGGATGCCGAAGGCCTTGGACAGGCAGAGCGAGACGTACAGGGCGTCCGCGCGCGCCGCGCCCTTCGCGGCGCCCGCGACGAGGAACTCCGCCTCCCAGGCCCCGGCGATCAGGGCGGTGCGCAGCGGCTCCGGGTACACCGAGGTCTCCGCGCGCAGAGCCGCCAGCTCGCCCGAGGGGTCGGCCAGGATCTGACCCAGCGCCATCTCGCCCGGGTAGCAGGGCGACCAGAAGCCGAGCGGATGCCCCGGCTGTACGCCCACCTCGTACCGGCCCTGGCGGCAGTCCTCCCACACCCGCTCCACCCGGTCCAGGTCCCGCAGGATCCAGTCCACGGCCACGCCGTCGACGCGCAGCCAGGCGCCGCCGTTGACCCAGGGGCCCCAGCCGCCCGGCCCGGCCACCTCCACGTCCGATCCGGCCAGCGCGCGCAGCGCGTCGAGGCCGAGGGCGTCGCCCCGGTAGTAGACGCCGAGGTCCCAGTCCGATTCGGGCCGGTGCTCGCCGCGGGCCCGGCTGCCGCCGAGCATGACTCCGCCGACGCCGGTCACCGTGGCCAGTGCGTCCGCCATTTCCTTGATCACTTCACGCATGGTGCAAGAACGTACAAGACCGGATGGCCGTGCGTCCCTATGTTCGGGACGTGGGAGAACATCAGATGGTGAAGGAAGAGGTCCCCGACGGGGCCACGGCCGAGGCTGCCGCCAAGCCGCGCGCCGCCGTCGTACGGGACGCGCTCGGCGTCGGCGTGGCGGTCGGGCTGTCCGGGTTCGCCTTCGGCGTGACCGCCGCCGGGTCCGGCGTCAGCACCCTCCAGGCCTGCGTGCTGAGCCTGCTGGTGTTCACCGGGGCCTCGCAGTTCGCGCTGGTCGGGGCACTGGCGGCGGGCGGGAACCCGTTCACCGCCGCCGCCGGGGCCTTCTTCCTCGGGACCCGCAACGCCTTCTACGGGCTGCGGCTGTCCCAGCTGCTCGCGCTCCCCAAGCGCGTACGGCCCTTCGCCGCGCACTGGGTGATCGACGAGACCACCGCCGTGGCCCTCGCCCAGCCCGACCGGAGATCGGCCCGCCTCGGCTTCACCGTCACCGGGCTGAGCCTCTACGTCCTGTGGAACCTCACCACGCTGCTGGGCGCGCTCGGCGCCGAGGCCATCGGGGACACCCGGGCCTGGGGCCTGGACGCCGCCGGACCCGCCGTCTTCCTCGCCCTGCTCGCGCCGATGCTGCGGACCTCCACCGAGCGGGCCGTCGCCGCGCTCGCGCTCGTCCTGGGGCTCGGCCTGCTGCCCGTCCTGCCCGCCGGGGTGCCCGTGCTCGTCGCGGCACTGGCCGCCCCCGTGATCCTCTGGCTGAAGGGACGCCGCTCGTGAACGTCTGGATCGCCATCGCACTGACCGTCGTCGGCTGCTACGCCGTCAAGCTCGCCGGGCTCCTCGTCCCCGCCGGAGCCCTGGAGCGGCCGGCCGTGCGCAAGCTGGCCGCGCTCCTGCCGGTCGCACTGCTCGCCGCGCTCACCGCGCAGCAGACCTTCGCCACCGGGCACGAGCTCGTGCTCGATGCCCGCGCCGCCGGGCTCGCGGCCGCGGGGGTCGCACTGCTGCTGCGCGCCCCCTTCCTCGTCGTGGTCGCGGCGGCGGTGCTCGTCACCGCGGGACTGCGGGCGCTGGGAGGTTAGCCGCGGCCGGGGGGAGGAGGCCGTACGCGCGCAGCGTCAGCAGCGCCTCCAGCGTGGCGATCGGCCGCCGCTCCAGGGAACTGCCCGGGGCCCACGCCCTGCGGTGCACCGGCCAGCCGCCGTCAGGCTGCTGCAGAGCTGCCAGATGGTGCAGCGAGCGGCGCAGCTCCGCGTCCGTGAACCAGCCGCGGGCCAGTGACTCGGGGCGGCGCGCGAAGTCGTACGGGTGCAGGCGCTCGCCCGGGGCGTAGCCGGGGGCCGGCGGGTGGGCGTCCTCGTGCGCGGGATCCAGTACGACGAGCCGCTGCTCGCGCGCGAGGCGCCCCAGCCGGTCCGCGGCCGCCGCGGCCCGCGCCCGGTCGGGGGCTCCGTCCAGGAAGGCCACCGCGCTCTGGAGCTCGTACGGGTGCGAGTGGCGCAGGTTCTCCACCCGGTCCCAGCAGAAGTCCGTCGCACGGAACAGCCACGCGTGCCAGACCCGGTTGCGGTGCAGGAGCCCGACGACGGGACCCGTGGTCAGCAGGTCTCCCGGCGGGTCGTCCCGGTGCGGATGGTACGGGGCCGCCGGATGGCCGCCGGCGCCCGGGGAGAGCGCCGCGAGCGCCCCCTCGGGGGTGGAGACGCGGGTCAGGTGGCCGCAGAGCCGCTCGATGCGCTGCCCGGAGCAGCGGCCCAGGCCGTCCAGGACGCGCAGGGCGTGGGCGGTGTGCAGCGGATGGCTCAGGGGGCCGCGCAGGTCCGGGTCGAGGGCGTGGCCGTAGCCGCCGTCGCCGCCGAGGTACGCGCCGAGGGCGGCGTCCACCGGGTCGGCGTCCCCGCCGAGGAAGTGGAACGCGAACCGCCGCTGCTCCAGCACCCGGGCGGTGAGCCAGATGAACTGCTCGGCGCGGGCCAGCGGGGCCGGCGGGCCCGCCGCGGCCGCGGCCGCGGTCGCCGTGGCGGTCGCCGTGGCGGTCGTCGCCGGGGCCCGCGGGGCCGTCGGCGCCGTCGGGACCGGCGTGGAAGCTTCGTCTCCAGGCATGCGAGAAACCGTAGGGGCCCCTCGTGCGCGGAGGGCGCCCGAACGCGGCCGGTGCACTCTCCGGGGCGCGATACTGAAGGCATGCGGTTGACGATTTTCTGGGAGCGGATGGCCGAGCACTTCGGCGCGGGCTACGCGGATTCCTTCGCGCGGGACCACGTGATGACCGAGCTCGGGGGCCGCACGGTCCACGAGGCGCTGGACGCGGGCTGGGAAGCCAAGGACGTGTGGCGCGCGGTGTGTTCGGCCGTGGACGTGCCGGCCGCGCTGCGCTGACGCGCCCGCGGGGTTGTCCGTACGGGGACGGGGTGGGCCAGACTTGGCGGCGTGGCAGCCACTGAAGAGACGACGCCCCCACAGCCCGAGAGGGCCGCACCGCCCCCCGACGCCGGCGACGCCGGCGGCGTACCACCTGACGCGCCCGCCCCCGTCCCCGCGCCCCCGCCTGGCCCGGAGGGGGCCCGGATGCCGCGCTGGCTGCCGCGCGCGGTGGTCCTCGTACTGGCCCTGATCGCCTGCTTCCAGCTGGGCAGCTGGGCCTTCCACCAGCTGATCGGGCTGCTGATCAACGTCCTGATCGCGTTCTTCCTCGCGCTCGCGGTCGAGCCGGCCGTGGCCAGGATGGCGGCGCGCGGCATGCGCCGCGGGCTCGCCACCTTCCTGGTGTTCCTCGGGGTGTTCGCCGCGTCCGCCGGGTTCGTCGTCCTGCTCGGCTCGATCCTCGCCGCGCAGATCATCGACCTGGTGGAAGGCTTCCCGGGGTATCTGGACTCGGTGATCGGCTCGATCAACGACACCTTCCACACGCGCCTGTCCCGGCTGGACATCCAGGACAGCCTGTTGCACTCGGACTGGCTGCAGAAATACGTGCAGAACAGCGCGAGCGGCGTGCTCGACGTGTCCGCCACGGTGCTCGGCGGGCTCTTCAAGCTGCTGACGATCGGGCTGTTCGCCTTCTACTTCGCCGCCGACGGGCCGCGGCTGCGGCGCGCCCTGTGCTCCGTACTGCCGCCCGCGAAGCAGGCGGAGGTGCTGCGGGCATGGGAGATCGCCGTCACCAAGACGGGCGGCTACCTCTACTCCCGCGGGCTGATGGCGCTGGTCTCCGGGGTCGCGCACTACGTCTGCTTCGTGGTGCTCCACGTGCCGTACGCGCCCGCGCTCGCGGTGTGGGTGGGGCTGGTGTCGCAGTTCATCCCCACCATCGGCACCTACCTGGCGGGCGCGCTGCCGATCCTGCTCGCCTTCTCGGTCAACCCCTGGTACGCGCTGTACGTGCTCGGGTTCGTGGTCGTGTACCAGCAGTTCGAGAACTACGTGCTCCAGCCGAAGCTGACCTCGAAGACGGTGGACATCCACCCGGCGGTGGCCTTCGGATCGGTCATCGCCGGTACCGCCCTGCTGGGCGCGGTCGGGGCGCTCATCGCGATCCCGGCCGTCGCCACGATGCAGGCGTTCCTCGGTGCGTACGTGAAGCGGTACGCGGTGGCGGGGGACGGGGCCCCGGGTGCGGGCGAGGGGGGTGCGGGGGGTGCTACTTCTCGCCGGCGGCGCCGAGTACGGATTCCAGGGCTTCGGTGACGGTCGCCTCGGTGGCGGCCTTGTCGACGCCGAGGGAGGAGAGCACGCCGTCGCCGTCCTCCAGTTCCAGCAGGGCGAGGAGGATGTGCTCGGTGCCGACGTAGCTGTGGCCCAGGCGCAGGGCCTCGCGGAAGGTGAGCTCGAGCGCCTTCTTGGCGGCGGCGTCGAAGGGCACGAGCGCGGGGATCTCGGCGGCGGGCGCCGGCAGGACGGCGGTCGCGGCGGCGCGCACGTCCTGCGGTGCGATCCCCTGCGCGCGCAGGGCGAGCGCGGCCAGCGCCTCGGGATCGGCGAGCAGGCCGAGGACCAGGTGAGCGGCGGTGATCTCGCTGTTGCCGGCCGCGCGGGCCTCGTTCTGGGCGGTCACGACCACGTTGCGGGCGCGGGGTGTGAAGCGGGCGAAGCCCTGGGCGGCGTCGAGGTCGTTGCCCTCCCCGGCCTTGTCGGGCTTGGGAACGAAGCGCTTCTGGGCGGCCTGGCGGGTGACGCCCATGCTGCGGCCGATGTCGGTCCAGGAAGCGCCGGAGCGGCGGGCCTGGTCGACGAAGTGGCCGATGAGGTGGTCCGCGACGTCCCCGAGGGCCTCGGCGGCGACGACCGCGCCGCTGAGCTGCTCCAGGGTGTCGGTGTGGACCTTCTTGATGGCCTCGATGAGGTCGTCGAGGCGTACCGGATTGGTCATGCGAACGGGTTCCACCGAAGGGTTCGTCATGGGTGCAACCCTAGGTTGACAGTCGGGAGGGTGTCAACCTTCGGTTGTCGGTTTCGCGGGCGCTGCGGATCCGGCGTGGCGCGCTTGACAGGGAAATCGAACACGCATTCTCATGAGTTATCCACAGTCAAACCGGGCGGGGAGCGGCGTTGTCAGTGGCAGGCGTTAGCGTCAATGGCGTGAAGCGATCGACTCAAGCAAATCGGGTGGAACCCATGGCAGGCAACGACCGTGAGAAGGCTCTCGACGCCGCTCTCGCACAGATTGAACGGCAATTCGGCAAGGGTGCCGTGATGCGTCTCGGCGACAAGCCGAACGAGCCCATCGACGTCATCCCCACCGGATCCACCGCGCTGGACATCGCGCTCGGCGTCGGCGGACTGCCCCGCGGCCGCGTCGTCGAGGTGTACGGGCCGGAGTCCTCCGGTAAGACGACCCTGACCCTCCACGCCGTGGCCAACGCGCAGAAGGCCGGCGGCACCGTCGCCTTCATCGACGCCGAGCACGCGCTCGACCCCGAATACGCCAAGGCCCTCGGTGTCGACACCGACAACCTCATCCTGTCCCAGCCGGACACCGGCGAGCAGGCGCTCGAGATCGTGGACATGCTGGTCCGCTCCGGTGCGCTCGACCTGATCGTCATCGACTCCGTCGCGGCGCTCGTGCCCCGGGCGGAGATCGAGGGCGAGATGGGCGACTCCCACGTGGGTCTCCAGGCCCGTCTGATGAGCCAGGCCCTGCGGAAGATCACCGGTGCGCTCAGCCAGTCCAAGACCACCGCGATCTTCATCAACCAGCTCCGCGAGAAGATCGGTGTGATGTTCGGCTCGCCGGAGACCACCACCGGTGGCCGCGCGCTGAAGTTCTACGCCTCCGTGCGCCTCGACATCCGGCGCATCGAGACCCTCAAGGACGGCACGGACGCGGTCGGCAACCGCACCCGCGTCAAGGTCGTCAAGAACAAGGTCGCTCCGCCCTTCAAGCAGGCCGAGTTCGACATCCTCTACGGCCACGGCATCAGCCGCGAGGGCGGCCTGATCGACATGGGCGTGGAGCACGGCTTCGTCCGCAAGGCCGGCGCCTGGTACACGTACGAGGGCGACCAGCTCGGCCAGGGCAAGGAGAACGCGCGGAAGTTCCTCTGCGACAACCCCGCCCTCTCCGACGAGATCGAGCGGAAGATCAAGGAGAAGCTGGGCGTCGGTGTCCGCAAGGACGCCGCTGCGACTGCCGCCGCCACGGCCGAGGCCGGCGCGGACGCGTCCACCGAGACGCCGGCCGTGCCCGCTCCCGCGTCGAAGGCCAAGATCGCGGCCAAGTCCGCCGTCGCCAAGAGCTGACCCGTGTGGGAGCAGGAAAGGGGTGGCACGCGGGGTGGCCCGGACGGCGGTGAGGACCGCCGCGAGGACCGCCGCGAGGGCAGTCGCGAAGGCGGTCGACGGGGCCGCCGCGAAGGCGGCTGGGGCGGCCGTCGCGCGGAGGGCCGGGAAGACCGCCCGGAGCTGCCGCCCCAGACTCCCGAAGAGCAGGCGCGGGCGATCTGTCTGCGCCTGCTCACCGGGATGCCGCGTACCCGGCGGCAGCTCGCGGATGCCCTGGCCAAGCGGGACATCCCCGAGGAGGTGGCGGAGCAGGTCCTCTCCCGGTTCGAGGAGGTGGGCCTGATCGACGACGCCGCGTTCGCCGGGGCCTGGGTCGAGTCCCGGCACCGCGGCCGGGGCCTGGCCCGCCGGGCGCTCGCCCAGGAGCTGCGCACCAAGGGGGTGGAGGCCACCCTCGTGCAGGACGCCCTGGAACAGCTGGACTCCGACCAGGAGGAGGAGACCGCCCGCGAGCTCGTGGAGCGCAAGCTCCGCACGACCCGGGGCCTGGAGCGGGACAAGCGGATCCGGCGCCTCGCCGGGATGCTCGCCCGCAAGGGGTACCCGGAGGGCATGGCCCTGCGGGTGGTCCGCCGCGCGCTGGAGGCGGAGGGCGAGGACGCCGACGACCTGGGGTACCCCGGGGGGTGAGCCCGCTCCCGGGCCCGGACCCGCCGGGCAGGGGTGGGGGTAGCCCCCGGGAGCAGATGCCGGGGCGCTCCACTGCCAAGGAGCCTCCCCGTCGGCAGAGTTGCCCCCATGATGCTGCGCTACGCACTCCAGACCGTCAGGGACCGCAAAGCCGGTTTCCTCGGTGCCTTCGTCGCCCTGCTGTGCGCGGCGGCCCTCATCACCGCTTGCGGCACCCTCCTTGAGACGGGACTCAGCGGGAAGATCGCCACCGAGCGCTACGCGGGCGCCCCGGTGGTCGTCTCCGCCGACCAGAACGTCCACGCGACGACGGTCAAGGAGAAGAAGGGCAAGGCGAAGACGAAGCACAAGGCCAAGTCCGTCGCCGAACGGGCCTGGCTGCCGGCCGCCACCGCGGACACCGTCCGCGCGGTGCCCGGCGTCGAGCGGGCCGTACCCGAGCTCACGTTCCAGGCGCTGGCACTCGCCAAGGGCGCCGACGGCGCGAAGCCCTCGTACGGGCACGCCTGGAGCTCGGCCGCGCTCATCCCCTTCACGCTCGCCGAGGGCCGCGCCCCCCAGAGCGCTGGCGAGGTCGTCGTCGACCGTGAACTCGCGGCCCGCGCGGCCCTGAAGCCCGGCTCCGAGCTCACCGTGCAGTCCACCGGCGATCCCAGGACCTACACCGTCAGCGGGGTCGCCGCCACGGCCGGCGGGAGCCTCGCCCACCAGAGCGCCCTGTTCTTCAGTGACGCCGAGGCGCAGCGGCTCGCCGCCCGCGACGGCCGGGTCAGCGCCATCGGGATCCTGTCCCGGGCCGGCGTGGACCCCGGCGAGCTCGCCGGGAGGGTCCGCCAGGCGCTCCAGGGCACCACCGCGCAGGTGGCCACCGGCGACGGCCGGGGCCCCGTCGAGTTCCTCGACGCGGCCGGCGGCCGGATCAAGCTGGTCTCCATGGGCGGCGCCATGGGCGGCACCTCGCTCCTCGTGGCGATCCTCGTGGTCGTCGGCACCTTCTCGCTGTCGATCCAGCAGCGCCACTGCGAACTCGCCCTGCTCCGCGCCATCGCCGCCACACCCCGCCAGCTGCGCCGCATGATCGGCCGCGAGGCGCTGCTCGTGGGCCTGGCCGCCGGCGTCGCCGGAGCCCTCGCCGGACTGCCGCTGGCCGCCTGGCTGCACGGCCGGTTCGTCGACGCCGGTGTCGTCCCCGTCACGCTGGAGCGCACCGCCGGGATCTTCCCGATGTTCGCCGCCGTCGGCGCGAGCCTGCTCGGAGCCTGGGCCGCGGCCCGGATCACCGCACGGCGCGTGGCCCGCATCCGCCCCGCCGAGGCGCTCGCCGAGGCCGCCGTCGAGGGGCGCCGGCCCGCGGGGGTGCGGCTCGCCGTCGGGGTGCTGCTGCTGGCCGCCGGGGTGGTCCTGGTCGCCGTGCTGAGCACGCTGCGCACCGAGCCCGCCTCGACGCCGGTCACCTTCCTCGCGGTCGTGGTGCTCGCCGGAGCGGTCTCGCTGCTGGGCCCCCTCATCGTCAGGTGCGCGACCGCGGTGCTCGCCGGACCGCTGCGGCTGGTAGGCGCCGGGGGCCACCTGGCCACCGCGAACCTGCGCGGCAACGCCACCCGCATGGCCTCCGCCGTCACCCCGCTTACTCTGCTCATCGGGATGACGAGCACCGTGCTCTTCGTCACCCCGACCCTCGGTGACGCGGCCCGGACACAGGCCCGCGAAGGGGTGCGGGCCGGGTGGGTGCTCGCGGGGCAGGGCCCCGGAGTGCCCGGCGGCGCGGTCGACCGGATCCGTCGCACCCCCGGGGTCGAGGCGGCCACCGAGATCGTGCACACGTCCGTACGGGTGGGGCTGACCAAGTACGCGGCGCAGGGCGTGGGTCCGGCCGGGCTGGAGCGGACGTGGAACCCGGGGGTGACGGGCGGCAGCCTGGCCGGCTTCGGGGAGAAGAGCGCGGCGGTGAGCGAACTGGCCGCGGACCAGCTGGGCCTGGAGCCGGGGAGCCCACTGACGCTGACCCTGGGCGACGGGACGCCGGTCACGCTGACGGTGTCGACGGTGTACGCGCGGGGGCTGGGCTTCGGCGACGTGACGCTGCCGCACGATCTGGTGGCCGCGCACGTCGACGATCCGCTCGCTTCGAGGGTGCTGGTCGCGGGACCGGCGGTGCGGGAGGAGCTGGCCTCGGCCGTACGGGAGTACCCGGGGGTGGCCGTGCTGTCGACGGTCGAGGCGGACCGGCGGGCTGCCACCGCCACGGCCGCCGGATCCGAGATCAACCTGCTGGCGATGGGCCTCGTCCTGGCCTTCACCGCGATCGCCGTGGCCAACACGCTGGCGATGTCCACGGGGGAGCGGCTACGGGAGTTCGCGATGCTGAGGCTCGCGGGCGCGACGCGCAGGCAGGTACGCGGAATGCTGCGGGTGGAGGCGCTGGCGGTACTCCTGATGGGGGTGGTGCTGGGGTCGGGGATCGCGCTGGCGGTACTCACCGCCTTCAGCGTGGGCATGACGGGGGCGGCCGCGCCGGTGGTGCTTCCGCTGGTCTACGGCGTGGTCGTCGCCGGGTCGGGTCTGCTGGCACTGTGCGCGAGCGGGCTCGCGGGGCGGATCGCGCTGCGGGTGCCGCCGGTGGAGGTGGCGGTCGCGAAGGGCTAGCGCCCGGCTTGTGCGGTCCCGGCCCCGGGCCGCGGCGTGGGGGCCGCTGCGCGGGGCCGAAGTCCCCTACCCCGCCCTTCCACCGTTCGCCGGGGCTGCGCCCCGGACCCCGGCGGACTCAAAACGCCGGCGGGGCTGAGATCGCCGGGTGGAGGCGCCCGGGGCCCGTTGCCGCGTGCGGCGCCGTTGCCGGGGGCCGGCCCCCGGGCCCCCGCGCCTCAAACGCCGGCGGGGCTGAGATCGGCCGAGTCGTGCGAGAGGCGCGTCAAGGAGGCGTGACGGGGAGGCCCGCCGCTCGCCAGGCCTGGAAGCCGCCCGTGAGGTCCGTGGCGTGGGGAAGGGCCAGCGCGTGGAGGGAGGCCGCCGCGAGGGTGGAGGCGTAGCCCTCGTTGCAGATGACGACGACGCGGATGTCGTGGCCCGTGGCCTCCGGGAGGCGGTGGGACCCCTCGGGGTCGAGGCGCCATTCCAGTTCGTTGCGCTCGACCACCAGCGCGCCCGGGATCAGGCCGTCGCGTTCGCGCAGCGCCTGGTAGCGGATGTCCACCAGCAGGGCCCCGTCGAGGAAGGCCGCGTGGGCTTCGGCCGGGTCCACGCGGGTGTACGTGGTGCGCAGCCGGTCCACGAGCGCGTCGATGCCGCTCACTGCCAGTCCGCCGGACGCTCGACCTGCTCCAGCGTAAGCACCGGGCCGGTGCGGCTGTAGCGGCGGATGGAGGGGAGCGGCGGGTGGTACGCGTGGACGGAGATCGCGTGCTCGGTGCCGGACTCGTTCAGCACCTCGTGGACGTGGTGCTCCGCGAAGGCCCGCCCGGTGCCCGCGCCCAGGCTGCGCGTCCGGTCCACCTCGGGGGCCAGGGAGAGGGACTGCCAGCCCTCCGAGGGGAGGCGCACCGCCAGGGAGTTCTCGGTGAGGCGGCCGCGGGCGGTGGTGAACGCGCCCCGCGACTCGGCGTGGTCGTGCCAGCCGGTACCGGTGCCCGGAGGCCAGCCGATCAGCCAGGCCTCGCTACCGCCGGGGCCGTCGAGCCGGATCCACGTCCGGCCCTCGGGGTCGAGGGGGAGGGAGGCGATCAGCTCGGGGTCGGAGGCGACGCGGGCGGTGAAGGCGAGCAGCTCCGCCGCCGGGAGGGCGGAGGGCGCCGGAGCCGCTGCCGGCGCGGGAACCGGGGCGGGAGCCGGGGCGGGAACCGGCGCGGCGGCAGGGGTGGCGGCAGACGCGGGGGCAGGGGTGCGCGTGGGTGCAGACATGGAGGATGACCGTCCTGGGGGTTCGCGAAAGCGCGCGGCACGGGGCGGGCGCGCGGAGGAAGGCGAATCAGCAGGAAGGGCGACACACGCAGCCCGCGTAGCGGAGCAGGTCCATGTGGACCCTCCGCCACAGGCGTACGTCGTTGCCGGTCATGTTCGTGAGTGAAGCACGAGTCGGCCGGAGGGTCAATCGATCATCGGGGTGACGGCGGGCGCGATGGGCGAGGCGGCAGAAGGGGAGGGGGCGGAGGGGGACGGCGGGCCGTGGCGGACCGCGTCCGCGGCCTCGTACAGCTCCGCCGGGCGGACCCCGGCGAAGGTCGCCGCCAGATGCCCGTCCGGCCGGACGAGGAGCACGGTGTGCGCCGCGGCCCCCGGGTACCCGTCCGCGACCAGCAGTTCCGCCCGCATCGGGAGCGCGGCGACCGCCGCCGCGAGCCGGGGCATCAGGCCGGCGCCCAGCCAGTGCCGCCGGTCCCAGACCCCGGTGCCCGGGGCGACGAGGACGACGAGGAGCCGGCCCCGCCCCAGCTGGTCGCGCAGCGGCACCGTGGAGCCGTCGGGTGCGGTGACCGGGATGTTCTCGACGGGCCCGCCCGGGTCGGTGGCGGTCGGTACCTGGCGTACGGCCACGGGCGGGGCGTACGCAGGCTCCGCGCCCAGCGGGCCGCGCCCCAAGTGGCCGTCGGTCAGCAGGGATTCGGCGGAACGCAAGGCTCCGGGAAGGTAGGTGCGCAGCCCGCCCCCGGCGCGCAGCACGGACATGGCCTGGTCGGCGGCGCGCAGCCGGTCGGCGACCGCCCTGCGGCGCTCGTCCTCGTAACTGTCGAGAAGTTCTTCGGAGGCTCCCTGGTGCCAGGCCAGGGCCAGCTTCCAGGCGAGGTTCTCGGCGTCCCGGAGCCCTTCTTCGACGCCCTGGGTGCCGAGCGCGCCGAGCAGGTGCGCGGCGTCCCCGGCGAGGAAGGCGCGGCCGTCGCGCCAGCGCCGGGCCAGCCGGTGGTGCAGGGTGTGGACTCCGGTGTCGAGGAGGTCGTACGGGGGGGTCGTGCCCCCGCACCACAGCGCGAGGGTGTCGCGGATGAGGATCACGAGGGCGTCGGGGGTCACGAGGTCCCCGCGGGCCGGGAGCAGCCAGTCCAGCCGGTACACCCCGTCGGCCAGCGGCCGGGCGGTGACCTCGTCGGGCGGGCTGCGGTGCAGCAACGCCTCGCCGGGCCAGGGCAGTTCGGTGCGCAGGGCGGCGACCGCGTGCCGCTCGACGGCGGTCCGGCCGGGGAAGCGGATGCCGAGCAGCTTGCGCACGGTGGAGCGGGCTCCGTCGCAGCCGACCAGGTAACTCCCGCGCCACCACGTGGTTTCGGCGCCCCTGGTGTGGGCGGTGACCCCCTGGTCGTCCTGCTCCAGGGAGTCGAGTTTGCTCTCGGTGACCAGCTGGACCAGGGGGTGCGAGGCGGCGGCGTCGCGCAGCCCGCGGGTCAGGGCGTGCTGGGGCAGGTGGACCGGTGCCGGGCCGTCCTCGAAGGTGATCCGCTGTGAGTCGCGGCCGCGCCGCATGGTGCGCCAGGCGGTGAAGTACGCGCCCTCGTCGCGCAGCGTCGTACAGCCCAGGCGGTGCACCATGGCGGCCGTGCCGGCGTGCAGGGCGACGGTGCGGGCGGGGCGGGATTCCTCCTTGCCGGGTCCCTCGTCGAGCACGACGCAGGGCACGCCCTGGCCGGCCAGGGCGAGGGCCAGGGACAGCCCGACGGGCCCCGCGCCGACGACGATCACCGGGTCCATGATGTGGCTCCCGGTGTCCGGTATGTGATCACAGAACGTATGCAACCCACTGGAGGTGCCTGCGTCAAGTGACGCCGGTCCGGACAATGCCGAGTGGTGCGGCGGATGAGTTCCGCCGCACCACACGTGTCCCGTCAGTGTACTGACCGGCTGTCAGTCCGAATGCCGGATCCGGTCCGACGCTCCGTCAGGCGGCCTCGCCCGTTTCGATCTCGGACAGGGCGACGGTCGCGTCGGTGGTCCGCTTCGATTTGCGCAGGCGGCCCTCCAGCCAGGCGGCGAAGGTGGTGAGGGCGAAGTTCACCACGATGTAGATCAGCGCGATCACGACCAGGGTCGGGATGGTGTTGCTGTAGTTCGCCGAGATCTGCCGGTTCATCGACAGCAGTTCGGCCAGGCCCAGCACCGCGCCGCCGATCGCGGTGTCCTTGAGGATCACCACGAGCTGGCTGACCAGCGCCGGCAGCATCGCCGTGACGGCCTGCGGGAGCAGGACGTAGGTCATGACCTGGCCCTTGCGCATGCCGATCGCCTTCGCGGCGTCGGTCTGGCCGTTCGGGAGCGACTGGACGCCGGCCCGGACGATCTCGGCGATGACCGCGGAGTTGTACAGGACCAGGCCGGTGATCACCGCGTACAGCGGCCGCATGTCGGAGCCGACCGCGGTGTACTGCACGAAGAAGGCGGAGCTGAAGAGCATCAGCATCAGCACCGGGACGGCCCGGAAGAACTCGACCCAGCTGCCTACGACGGCGCGTACCCACGTGTGGTCGGACAGCCGGGCGATGCCGAGCAGGGCGCCCAGCGGCAGGGCGATCACCATGGCGATGGCGCCGGCCCGCAGAGTCTCGCCGAGACCGGGGATCAGGAACGTCGTCCACACGTTGCCGTCGGCGACGAAGGGGCTCCACTTGTCGCCGTCGAGCTGGCCCTTGTCCGCCAGTGCGGTCAGGACCCACCAGAGGACGGCCGCGGCCGCTACGACGAAGATGCCGCTGTAGATCCAGTTACGGGCCCTGGCCTTGGGGCCGGGGGTGTCGTACAGCACGGAGGTCATCGCTTCACCGCCACTCGCTTGGCCACCCAGCCGAGCAGCAGGCCGGTGGGCAGGGTCAGAAGGACGAAGCCGAGGGCGAAGACGCCGAAGACGGCGAAGAGCGCCTGCGGCTCGTTCTCGACCATTTCCTTCATCAGCAGGGCGGCTTCGGCCACGCTGATGGCCGCCGCCACCGTGGTGTTCTTGGTGAGGGCGATCAGTACGTTGGCGAGCGGTGCGACGACCGCCCGGAAGGCCTGGGGGAGCACGATCAGGGTGAGCGTCTGGAGGAAGCTCAGACCCAGCGCACGGGATGCCTCGGCCTGTCCGACCGGGACCGTGTTGATGCCCGAGCGCAGCGCCTCGCAGACGAAGGTGCCGGTGTAGGCGATGAACCCGAGGACCGCGAGCCGGAAGCCGATGTCCTTGAAGGTGCCGCCGCCGAGCGTGACGCCGAGGGTCTGATTGAGGCCCAGCGAAGAGCCGATGATCAGCAGGGTCAGCGGGGTGTTGCGCACGACGTTGACGTACGCGGTACCGAAGCCCCGCATCAGCGGGACCGGGCTGACCCGCATCCCGGCCAGGACGGTGCCCCAGATCAGGGACCCGACGGCCGAGTAGAGGGTGAGCTGAACCGTCACCCAGAAGGCTCCGAGCACGTCGTACTGCCCGGAATCAAGAAAATCGAACACGATGGCCTGCGCTCTCCCCAGGATGGCCAGGTTGGCCGGTGAGGCACGCCGCCGCCCGTGACAGGCGGGCGGCGACGCCCCTCACCGATGGATCGGCCGGCGGACCGGCCGCCGGGTCAGCTGCCTTCGGTGACCGCGGGCGCCGGCTCGTTCTTGTAGTCGGCCGGGCCGAAGTTCTTCTTGATGGCCGCCTCCCAGGCGCCGTCCGACTCCATCTTCCTGATGGCGGCGTTGACCTTGGTCTGAAGGTCCTTGTCGCCCTTCTTCAGACCGATGCCGTAGTTCTCGTTGCTCAGGCTCAGCCCGACCAGCTTGAACTTGCCCTTGTTCTTGTCCTGCGCGGCGTAGCCCGCCAGGATCGAGTTGTCCGTGGTCAGCGCGTCGACGGCCTTGTTCTCCAGGCCGGTCAGGCAATCGGAGTAGCCGGGGTACTGCTGCAGGTCGGCCTCGGGGGCCAGCTTGGTCTTGACGTTCTGCGCCGAGGTGGAGCCGGTGACGGAGCAGAGCTTCTTCTTGTTGAGGTCCTCGGCCTTGGTGATCGAGGTGTCGTCGGCGCGGACCAGCAGGTCCTGGTGCGCGAGGAAGTACGGGCCGGCGAAGTCGACCTTCTCCTTGCGCTTGTCGTTGATCGAGTAACTCGCCACGATCAGCTTCACGTCGCCGTTGGCGAGGAGGTTTTCGCGCTCGGCGCTGACGGCCTGCTTGAACTCGATCTGGTCCGGCGCGTAGCCGAGCTCCTTGGCCACGTACGTCGCCACGTCCACGTCGAAGCCCGTGAACTTGCCGTCGGGGGTCTTGAGGCCCACACCCGGCTGGTCGAACTTGATGCCGATGACGATCTTGTCCTTCTTGGCACCGCCGGACGGGCCGGCGTCACTGCCGGCCTTGTCGCTGCCGCCGCCACAGGCGGTCGCGGTCAGGGCGAGAGCTACGGCGATGGCGGCGGCCGCGCCGACCTTGGAGAGCTTCATGGTGGACTTCCCTCGAAGTGAGACGTGAGACAGACGTGAGAGTGCTTGCCGGATTGCGATCCGTCACCGGATCACTACCAGATGCGAAGCTCAGTGGTGCAGGATCTTCGACAGGAAGTCCTTGGCCCGGTCACTGCGCGGATTGCTGAAGAACTGCTCGGGCGTCGCCTCTTCGACGATCTTCCCGTCGGCCATGAAGACAACCCGGTTGGCGGCGGAGCGGGCGAAGCCCATCTCGTGCGTGACGACCACCATGGTCATCCCCTCCCGGGCGAGCTGCTGCATGACCTCCAGCACCTCGTTGATCATCTCGGGGTCGAGCGCCGAGGTCGGCTCGTCGAACAGCATCACCTTCGGGTCCATCGCCAGCGCGCGGGCGATCGCCACGCGCTGCTGCTGGCCGCCCGAGAGCTGCGCCGGGTACTTGTCGGCCTGCGAGCCGACGCCCACCCGGTCGAGGAGCGACTTCGCCTTCTCCAGCGCCGCGGCCTGGTCCGTCTTGCGGACCTTCAACTGGCCCAGCATGACGTTCTGCAGCACCGTCTTGTGGGCGAAGAGGTTGAAGGACTGGAAGACCATGCCGACATCGGCGCGCAGCCGGGCCAGTTCGCGCCCCTCGGACGGGAGTTGCTTCCCGTCGACCGTGATGGTGCCCGAGTCGATCGTCTCCAGGCGGTTGATGGTCCGGCACAGCGTGGACTTGCCCGACCCCGAAGGGCCGATCACCACGACGACCTCACCGCGGGCAATGCTCAGATCGATGTCCTGAAGCACGTGCAGCGCGCCGAAATGCTTGTTTACGTTGTTCAGCACGACCAGGCCGTCCGCGGCACCGGCCGCGTCCCGCACGTCCTTGGTCACTGATACTCCGCTCATCGGCTTCTAGCTCCGTCCTCCGTCGGTTGGGAGGACAGTAGTGAGGTGGCCCTCACACCGTCATCACATCTGAGGGAGAATTGAGCATAACGATCCGGCCTCACACCGATACGCTCCGTACGTACGGAGCCCCGGTCGGGCGAACGGGCGGCGCCGTGCGCCGCCGGGCGCATAACGGAAACAGCACGGAAGCCACGTCGGACCCGGAACCGCCTTGACGTGGGGGTCCCCATCGGCGTGGATGCTTGGTGGCCGTCAAACGGATGGCGGCCGAACGGCCGATCAATGAATGTGAAGACCGAGCGCCCGACGAGGAAGAAGGAGAGAGGGGGACGACATGAGACTGCTGCTCGTCGAGGACGATGACCACGTCGCCGCCGCCCTGTCCGCGATCCTCGCCCGGCACGGCTTCCGGGTGACCCATGCCCGCAGCGGTGAGGAAGCCCTGCAGGCCCTGCTGCCGGCCGGTGTGGCCGCCGGCGCACCGTCCTGCACCGCTCCCTACGGGGTGATCCTGCTCGACCTCGGCCTGCCCGACCAGGACGGGTACGAGGTGTGCGGCAAGATCCGCAAGCGCACCAGCACGCCCGTCATCATGGTCACCGCGCGGGCCGATGTGCGCTCCCGCATCCACGGCCTCAACATGGGCGCCGACGACTACGTCACCAAGCCGTACGACACGGGCGAGCTCCTCGCCCGCATCCATGCCGTCGCCCGCCGCACCGGGGCCTCCGAGGAGACCGCCGCCGGCGGCGGGACGGCCGCGCCCGGCATCGTCCAGCTGGGGCCGGTCGGCGTCGAGCTGTCCACCCGCCGGGTCAGCGTCAACGGCGACGACGTACCGCTCACCCGCAAGGAATTCGATCTGCTGGCCCTGCTCGCGCAGCGCCCCGGCGTCGTCTTCCGCCGCGAGCAGATCATCAGCGAGGTCTGGCGCACCAGCTGGGAGGGGACCGGCCGGACCCTCGAGGTGCACGTGGCCTCGCTGCGCTCCAAGCTGCGGATGCCGGCGCTGATCGAGACCGTGCGCGGCGTCGGATACCGGCTCGTCGTCCCGCCCGTCCCGCCCGTCCCGCCCGTCCCGCCCGTCCCGCCCGTCCCGCCCGTCCCGGCGGCGCCTTCCGCTCCGCCCGCCGCTTCCGCTCCGCAGACCCCTTCCCCTTCCCCTTCCCCTTCCACTCCGCCCGCCGCCCCCGCGCCGCCCGCCGTCTAGCAGGGACCCGTCGTGCGCGCCCGCCTGCTCCCCCTGCTCGTCGTCCTCATGGCGGGTGTGCTCCTCGCCCTCGGCTTCCCGCTCGCGGTGGCCCTGGCCGCCGGGCAGCAGCAGCGGGTGGTCGTCGACCGGATCGACGACAGCGCCCGCTTCGCCGCGCTCGCCCAGTTCGTCATCGATGCCGAGGGCTCGAACTCCAGCGGCGCCGACGAGCGCCGCGACACCCTCCAGCTCGAACTGGCCCGCTACCAGGAGCTGTACGGGATCCGTGTCGGCATCTTCCTGCGCGACGACAACGCCATGGCCCGCGCCCCCGGCTGGTGGCAGCTCCCGCAGTCGGGGGAGGGCCGCCTCGCCTTCGAGGAAGCCCTCGCCGGACGGCGCAGCCACGACCCGGGCCAGGTGTGGCCCTGGCAGACCCACGGCAAGCTCCTCGTCGCCTCCCCGGTCGTCCTCGACGGGGACGTGGTCGCCGTCGTCGCCACCGAATCGCCCACCGACCAGATGCGCGCCCGGATCCTGCGGGGCTGGCTGCTCATCGTCGCCGGGCTGGGCGCCGCCATGCTCGTCGCCTTCGGCGCCGCGCTGCGGCTCACCAGCTGGGTGCTCAAACCCGTACAGACCCTCGACACCGCCGCCCACGGCATCGCCACCGGGCGGATGAACTCCCGCGTCGCCGCGGCCGGAGGCCCCCCGGAACTGCGCCGCCTGGCACGCTCGTTCAACGAGATGGCCGACAACGTGGAAGAGGCCTTGGAGCAGCAGCGGGCCTTCGTCGCCGACGCCTCCCACCAACTGCGCAACCCGCTCGCCGCGCTGCTCCTGCGGATCGAGCTGCTCGCCCTCGAACTGCCCGAGGGCAACGAGGAGATCGCCTCCGTGCGCACGGAGGGAAAGCGTCTGACACAGGTCCTGGACGATCTGCTGGACCTGGCGCTCGCCGAGCACGCCACCGCCGAGATCCGTCTCGTCGACATCGCGGGGCTGGCCGCCGAGCGGGTCACCGCCTGGCGGCCCTTCGCCGAGGAGAAGGGCGTCCGGCTCGCGCTTTCGGGCCGCGCCGCCGCCACCGGCTGGGCCGACCCGATCGCCCTGTCCAGCGCGCTCGACGCCGTCATCGACAACGCCCTCAAGTTCACGCCGGAGTCAGAGGCCGTCGAAGTGTCGCTCTCGGTGGAGGGCGACGAGGTGCGGGTCGTGGTCGCCGACCGGGGGCCCGGCCTCACCGAAGAGGAACTGCTGCGCGTCGGCGACCGGTTCTGGCGCAGCGGCCGCCACCAGAACGTGAAGGGCTCCGGCCTCGGCCTCTCCATCTCCCGAGCCCTGCTCGCCGCCGGCGGCGGGTCCCTCTCCTACGAGACGAACCCGCCGCACGGATTGCGGGTGACGGTGGCCGTCCCGCGCACAGACCCCGCCGCCGCGCCCGAATGAACCGCGGGGTCATCGGCTGGAAGGTCCGCCCCGGCCGTACGCCGAAGACCGGATGCCCAGCGGTCCCGCGGTCCGACGGTTCCGGGGTCCCGCGGTCATCCCGCGTCAGGGGGTCCGGTCCAGGTGAGGGTGGTGCGGGCGGGCGCGGAGACGGCGTACAGCTCGTCCACGGCCCGGACTTCGAAGAGGGCCGCCTTCTCCCGGCCGGCGCGCTCGACGGCCGGGAGGTAGAGCGCGGTGCCGCAGGTGCCGCCGAGGAAGCGGCGGGCACCGTCCGGCAGGACGCGGGACACCTCGTAATGACGGACCGGGCCGGCCGCCCGCTGCCAGGACAGCCGCAGGGCCGCCGTGCCGGACTGCTGGGCCGAGGCGGATACGGCCGGTGTCCCCGGAGTGCCCGGGCGGGGCCGCGCGGCGCCGTCGCGTACCGATACGGCTCCGAGCCGCCAGCGCACCGGCTTCTTCCCGCGTCCCGTGATCCGTACGGCCAGGCCGTACGCGGTCCGGCCCGCCAGATCCGACAGCCGGACCCGGGTCGTGTGCCAGCCCTGCCGCGTGCCCGGGTCCTCCGCCTTCAGCCAGGTGTACGGGACCTCCTGCCCCGGGGCGGCCGGCTCGCGCGTGGCCACGCCGAGCTCGATCGTGACCGGACCCGACTCCGTCCTGTGCACCAGTTCGACGACCGTGGAGCGGGTCAGCGGCAGCCGGGTGGAGTGGAGCCCGATGGCGGCCGGAGCGGTGAGCTCACCGGAGACGAGGAGGCTGGAGCCGCCGCGCCAGGCGGCGGCGAAGTCGAGGGTGACCTCGGGGCGGGTCCCGGCGGTGTCCACGACCCAGCGGCGGCCCGGTAGCCGGTCCTGGAGCCCGAGGTGGTTCCAGGGGGTGTCGCGGACGGCCCTGCCGTCCTCGTACCAGCGCTCGCCGTGCCCGGTGTTGAAGGAGCAGGCGAAGGGCGTCCCGGTCACGGTGGACCGGTCGGCGACGGCGGTGGCGGGCGCGCGCCAGGTGCCTTCGGGGGCGGGGCGGGACGGGTCGAGGGACTGGCCCGTCCAGAACCGGTCGTCGGCGCGGTGGAAGGCGCCGGGGGAGCGGTCGGTGAGGTGGTTGCGGGTCCACTCGGGCCGGTAGAAGCCGTAGGAGACGACGTGGTCGCGTTCGCGCGGGACGATCGCGTCCCAGTCCACCGCGGAATCCCAGCCGTTGGATTCCGTGTCCACGGCCGCCCACAGTTCGTGGCGGCTGCGCCCGAGCGCGTCGGCGAGCGCGCCGGAGGCGGCCAGCTTCTGCGCGGTCCACCGGAAGTCCACGAAGACGGTGTCCGCGACCTTGCCGCGGCGGTCCTCGAAGAACTCCTGGTTGAGCTCGTTGAGCGCGCCCTGCCACCCGACCTTGCCGGTGGAGTTCATCGCGTCGTACCAGGTGATGCGCAGGCCGTGCGGCTCGCCGGCGGCCCGCAGGGCGCGCAGGAACTGCTGGGTGCGGGCAGCGAGTGCGCTGTCGCCGCCCCCGGTCTCGGCGTTGACGAACCAGCCGTCGAAACCGTACGTCCGCGCCACCTGCACCAGCTTCTCGGCGACCGGGAACCGGCCGAGGGCGTCGCGCTGGACCAGGTTCCGGGTCCACTGGAGGTCGCCGCCGTAGGGCACGGGCGGCAGGAAGACGTTGCCCATCACCCGCACGCCGTTGCGGTGCGCGGCGTCGACGACGGGCGCGTTCGGGGCGAGCACGATGCCCTCGCCGGAGGAACCGCCCCAGAAGACCAGCTCGTCGATGTACGCCCAATGGGTGAGGGCGTAGTAGTCGGCGGTAGCGGAACCTTGGGAGGGATTCCCGGCGGTGCTCCCGAAGGAGACGAGCGAGGCGATGCGCGCCTGGCCCGCGCGGGCGGAGGCGTTCGCCGGCACCGGGGTGAAGCGGGGCGCCAGCGGCACGCTCGCGGTGTTGTGCGCCAGATCGGGGTCGGATTCGGGGCTCCACCGCATGAGGGAGCGCCAGGTGATCCCGGGGCCGGGGGAGCCCTGGGGCAGTGAGTCCGGGAACCAGTACGAGGCGTACGGGGCCAGGTCGGCGCAGGCTCCGGCGCGGACTTCGGCAGCCGCGGGCGGGGCCGCGGCCGGGGGCGGAGTCGCGGCGCGGGTCCGGGGCGCCGGGG
>NZ_JAGGOW010000099.1 GCF_018614135.1 Streptomyces sp. ISL-66 | reverse complement strand
CGCGAAGGCGGAGGCGGCTTCCGCCGCGGCCGGGGACGCGGCGGCCGCGGCGCGGCCGAAGCCGCACGCGTTCCTGCTGCTCGCGGCGATCGCGCTGGCCGCGGGCGCCGTCTTGGGCTACTGGCTGCTGCTCGCGGCGGGCTGGCTGCTCGCGTACGCCTCGCGTGTGCTGGGTCCCGCGGAGCGCAAGTGGGTGGTCTTCGGGCTGCCGGGTGCGGTGTTCGCGGCCGCGGTGGTGTGGCTGTGGGGCCGGCTGAACGGGCGGTGGGGGGCGCCGCTCACGGACGAGGGTCTGGGCGCGGTCTTCCACGGCATGCTGCCCTGGCTGGCGCGGTCCGCGGCCGTGGCCTCGGCGCTCTACCTCTTCTGGCGCTCCCGCCGCCGCGGCGCCCCGCCTTCTTGACGCGGAGCCGGCGCCTTCCGCTTGACGCGGCGCCGGCGCCTCGCGGGCTTCGCCTCCGGGCTTCGCCCCGCCCGCGCCGGGAGGGCCGCGCCGGCGTCTCGGCACAATGGCGCTATGACCTCCGCAACGCTTCTGACCGTCGGATTCGACCTCGACATGACCCTCATCGACTCCCGTCCGGGCATCAAGGCCGCCTTCCAGGCGCTTTCGGCCGAGACGGGGACCTTCATCGACGCCGACGCCGTCGTCTCCCGCCTCGGGCCGCCGCTGGACACGGAGCTCGCGCACTGGTTCCCGCAGGAGCGGATCCCGGCCGTGGCCGACCGGTTCCGGGAGATCTATCCCACACATGCCATCGCGCCGAGCCCGGCGATGCCCGGAGCCCGCGAGGCGATCGAGGCCGTCCGGGCCCTCGGCGGCCGCGCGATCGTCGTCACCGCCAAGTACGAGCCGAACGCCCGGCTGCACCTGGACCACCTGGGCATCAAGCCCGACGCGCTGGTCGGCTGGCTGTGGGCGGAGGCCAAGGCGGAGGCCCTGCGCGAGTACGGCGCCCAGGTCTACGTGGGCGACCACGTCGGCGACGTACGGGGCGCCCGTGCGGCCGGCGCCCTGTCGGTGACGGTCCCGACCGGCCCGTGCCCGGAACACGAACTGCGGGCGGCGGGCGCCGACGTGGTGCTGGCGGACCTCACGGAACTGCCGCGGTGGCTCGAGGAGTACGCCCGCACGCGGTCGGCGTAGCCGAAGCCCGCCACCCCCGCCCCGTCCCCGCGCCGCTCGCGCCTACGCGTCGGAGTACGCCTACGCCTACGCCTACGCCTGCGACGCGCGGGCGGCGCTGCGCTGCGAGGCGGCCGAGCGCAGCACGCCCGCCGCCGAGATGGCGAAGCCGACGCCCATGAGCATGCACACGGCCCACGCGTACGACGGGAACGGCTCGGTGTCCAGGAACAGGGGAGCCATCGTGGCGAGCGTGGCGACGGCGCCGAGGATGAAGACGATGCCGCCGGCCTTGACGAGCGCGTCGCCGGGGCGGGGCGCGTCGGGGTCGGTGTCCGCGTGCCGGGGCTCGGGCTGAGGAGTGACAGTCACCCGGCCAGGGTAGTTCCCCGGCGCGTCCGCGTCCGCGTCGCTGCCGCAGGCGCAGCGCATTGCCCGCGAGCCCGATGTTTGGCTCCGCGGATGCTCATGGACGAGATCCAGACGCAGCACGTTCGGCCAGACTTGACGGGGGGTATGTCACGGGCGAGGGTTCGCTCTGAATAGCAGGCAGTCACGGCCCTCGGGCCTGGATACCCTGACCTGTTGAGACATGTTGGTTCGGCTCGATGGTGAGACGGGGTGCGTGCTTTGCCTACCGGCAAGGTCAAGTGGTTCAACAGCGAGAAGGGCTTCGGCTTTCTCTCCCGCGACGACGGCGGCGATGTTTTCGTCCACTCGTCGGTGCTGCCCGACGGCGTGGACGCGCTCAAGCCCGGCCAGCGCGTCGAGTTCGGCGTCGTCGCGGGGCAACGCGGTGACCAGGCACTTTCGGTGATCGTCCTGGATCCCGCGCCCTCCGTCGCGGTCGGGCAGCGGCGCAAGCCGGATGAGCTCGCCTCCATCGTGCAGGACCTCACGACCGTGCTGGAGAACGTCACGCAGCAACTGGAGCGGGGCCGCTACCCCGACAGGGTGCACGGTGCGCAGATCGCCGGGATGCTGCGCGCGGTCGCCGACCAGATGGACGTCTGAGCGACCAGGACGTCTGAGCCGGACACCACTGTGCCCCGCCCCCCTCAGGGGAGGCGGGGCACAGCCGTCGGCTACGGGAAGGCCAGCGCGTCGGCGGCAATGGCCGGAACAAGGCCCTCCGCTGCCGCCCGCGTGAGCAGTCCGCGCACCGCCGCGTAGCCGGCGTCGCCGAGGTCGGCGGTGAACTCGTTGACGTACAGCCCGATGTGCTGGTCCGCGACCGCCGGGTCCAGTTCCTGCGCGTGCGCCCGTACGTACGGGCGGGAAGCCTCCGGGTCGTCCCAGGCCATCCGGACCGACGTGCGGGCCGACGCGGCCAGTGCGCGCAGCGCGTCCGCGCCCAGCGACCGCTTGGCGATGATCGCGCCGAGCGGGATCGGCAGGCCGGTCGTGGACTCCCAGTGCTCGCCCATGTCGGCCAGGCAGTGCAGTCCGTAGTCCCGGTAGGTGAACCGGGCCTCGTGGATGACCAGTCCGGCGTCCACGCGGCCGTCGCGCACGGCCGGCATGATCTCGTGGAACGGCAGCACGACCACCTTGCCGACGTCCCCGGGCAGCACGTCGGCGGCCCACAGCCGGAACAGCAGGTAGGCGGTGGAGCGTTCGCTCGGGACGGCGACCGTCTTGCCGGTCAGCTCCAGCCCCGGCTCGCGGGTGAGGACGAGGGGGCCGCAGCCGCGGCCGAGCGCACCGCCGCAGGGCAGCAGCGCGTACTCCCCGACCACCCACGGCAGGACGGCGTAGGACACCTTCAGGACGTCCAGCTCGCCGCGCTCGGCCATGCCGTTGGTGACGTCGATGTCCGCGAAGGTGACGTCGAGGGCGGGCGCGCCGGGGACGCGGCCGTGCGCCCAGGCGTCGAAGACGAAGGTGTCGTTCGGGCAGGGCGAGTAGGCGATCCGCACGGGCTTCCCGGCGTCCCCGGCCTCCCCGGCGTTCACCGCGTTCGCGGCGTCCCCGGCGTCCCCGGCGTCCCCTGCGGTCGCAGCGTCCACGGCGTTCATGAGGGTCCTCCCCAAGCGGTGAGTACGGGTCCCAGCGCCCGGAAGCCGTCGGTCAGGGCGGCCAGCGCGTCACCGATCCGCCAGGCGGCCCGGTCGCGCGGCCCGACGGCGTTGGAGACGGCACGGACCTCCAGGACGGGCAGCCCGTGCGCGGCGGCGGCCTCCGCGACCCCGAAGCCCTCCATGGCCTCGGCCCCGGCGAGCGGATGCCGGGCGGCGAGGCGGGCCGCGCCGTCGGCGGTGCCGGTGACGGTGGAGACGGTCAGCACGGGCGCGAGCAGCGCCCCGGTCGCCTCGGCGGCGCGCGCGGCGAGCTCGGCGGGAGGCAGGTGCACGCTGTGGCCGAAGCCGAGTTCCGTGACGGTCAGGAATCCCTGCGGGGTCTCGGCGCCCAGGTCGGCGGCGACGATCGCGTCGGCGACCACGAGGGAGCCGCCCGGGGCGGCGGGCGCGAACCCGCCGCCGATGCCGGCGGAGACGACGAGGGAGTAGCCGTCGGGCGCGGGGGCCCGGGCGGCCAGGGCCAGGGCGGTCGCCGTCCCGGCCGCCGCGGCGGCCGGGCCGACGCCGGCCACCAGGACGTCGAAGTTCCCCCGGTGGTGGATGAGGTAACCACCGGGAAGGGTGTGCGGCTCGGGGCCGGGGGTGTGGTCCGGCCGAGGGGGCGGACCGGGCAGGCCGCGGACGACGGAGTCCGCCTCCGCCGCCACCGCGGTCACGATGAGCACGCGCACCGGGGGTACGTGCTTACTTGAGTTTGATGTTGAAGGCCCAGACGGCGAGGGGCTTGCCGTCCGGGGAGACCTGGACGATGTTGAGCTTCTTCGAGGCGGGGGCCTCGCCCTGGCCGCCGGTGAGGAAGAGGTCGGCGCCCGGGAAGCTGTCGTAGGTGTTGCTGGAGGGCTCGGTGATCTGCTGGCCGTCCAGGACCGCCTGCCACTTGTTGCCGTTCTCGACGACATCGGGCTCGACGCCCAGGCGCAGGGTGTCGCCGCGGCCGTACTCGACGGTCTTGGCGTCCTTCAGATCGGTGAAGCACTCCTGGACCTTCTCGGCCGTGAGCTCCTTGCCGTCGCGGCAGGCGGCTTCGGCCGACACCGACGTGGTGGCGACCGTCACGGTCGCCAGCGGCGTCGGCTTGTCACAGGCGGAGAGGAGGAGGAGGCCGGCGGAAACGGCTCCGAGGGCCGCGACGCTGCGGCGGCCCCTACCCGAGAAACGCGGTGCGGTCATGAGCCGAAGGCTATCGGGCCGGTGCGCCGCGCCGCTGCACGGGGTCCTACGGTGTGCCGCCGTCGCGCGAGCCGCACCGGCTACGCCACCCGGGGGCGGGAGGGCGTGCGGTGGCCGCGCGGGGTGGTGAGGAGGCCGCGGAGCGCCATCGTCGTGCCCAGGGCCACTACCGCGGCGGCCACGGACATGCCGAGGACGCCGTTGAGGGGCAGGGCGATGCCGATCGCGCCGCCCAGTACCCACGCGACCTGGAGCAGGGTCTCGGACCGGGCGAAGGCGGAAGTGCGGACGGCCTCCGGGACGTCGCGCTGGATCATCGCGTCCAGCGACAGCTTGGCGAGGGCCTGGCAGAAGCCGGCCGTCGCGCCCAGCACGGCCATGAGGACCCCGCTGAAGAAGACCGCCGCGACGATCGCGACCGCGAGGGTCAGGCACAGCACGGCGGCGATGATCACCTCGGGCGCGCGGGACCGCAACCACGCGCCCACCGCCGTCCCGAAGGCGTTCCCGACGCCCGCAGAGACCCCGACGATGCCCAGCGAGACCGCCGCGCTCTGTCCGGCGAGCGGATGATCGCGCAGCAGGAACGCCAGGAAGAAGATCAGGAACCCGGACAGCCCGCGCATCGACGCGTTCGCCAGCAGCCCGCACAGCACCGGCCGGCTGACCGTCCGCAGCCCCGGCCGCTTCGAGTGCGCCTCGTGGGTGGACAGCCGCGCCCGGCGCTCGCCCTTCGCCTCGTCCACCTTGTGCGGCAGGCTGAACGCCGCGAACGTGCCCCAGATGAAGATCGCGCAGGCCCCGTAGAGCGGCCACGGCGGCCCGATCGCGTGCAGGCCGGCGGCGACGGGCGCCGCCGCGCCCGTGGCCAGCAGGCCGGCCAGCGTGACCCGGGAGTTCGCCTTGACCAGCGAGAACTTGGGCGGGAGGAGCCTGGGGACCACCGCGCTGCGTACGACGCCGTAGGCCTTGGAGGCGACGAGGACCCCGAGTGCGGCCGGGTACAGCTCCAGGCCGCCCGTGGCCACCGCGCCCGACATCATCACCGCCAGCAGTGCCCGCGTGAGCATCGCGCCCGCCATCGCGGCGCGCCGCCCGTGCGGCAGACGGTCCAGCAGCGGGCCGATCACCGGGGCCAGGAGGGTGAAGGGGGCCATGGTGATGGCGAGGTAGAGGGCCACCCGGCCGCGTGCCTCGTCCGTGGGAACGGAGAAGAAGACGGTGGAGGCGAGCGCGACGGTGATCATCACATCGCCGGCGCCATTGATCGCGTGCAGCTCGATCAGCTTGCCGAGACCCGATTCGCCGGCTCCGTGCGCGTGCGTGGCCCGCCGGATCCCGCGCGCCGTACCGGTGAAGGGCAGGTGCAGGGCACGCCCGACGGCCCGGCCGGCCCGCCTGGCCGGTCCCGAGCCGTCGTCGGACGACCGTACGGGTGCCACGTGGCCCATAGTGCCCCACTCGGCCCGCCGAGACCCGTCCCGGCGCGTCGTGGGGAGATGGCCGGTAGTGGGGTTGTCCGCGAATCGGACCTTGCATGTGGGCCGGAGCCGCCGGAGGAGGTAGCGTGCGTAGCGCGCCACCGGCGGCTGTTCCTGGCTGCGCGCCTCTTCGCGATCCCGCAGAATGGATCGCAGGAAGGTGCGCCCTGGAACCCGATCGGGCGCGGACGTCGACGCGGCCCTCTGGTCCGCTCCGCCCGCGCTACGTAGGGACAGCCGGCGGGTCGTTGTGGACGACAAGTACGGACGGCGCACTCGTGAGACGGCGTAGGAGAGAACGAGACCTGTGAGTGCTGCGACGACGCGAAGCCGTACCCCCGACCGCCTGTGCGTCGAGGCGGTAGATCTCGCCCGCGCGTCGGCTGAGGAAGCCGCCGCCCCCGGTGTGGTGGGCGCACACCTGGCCGCCGTGTCGGAGGGTGACAGGGTCGTCACGCACTTCTTCGAGTGCAAGGACCCGGCCTACCGGGGCTGGCGCTGGGCCGTGACGGTGACCCGCGCCTCCCGCGCGAAGAACGTCACCCTCGACGAAACGGTGCTGCTGCCCGGCGACGACGCCCTGCTGGCCCCCGAGTGGGTGCCGTGGAGCGAGCGGCTGCGGCCCGGGGACATGGGACCCGGGGACCTGCTCCCGACGGACGCCGAGGACCTGCGGCTGGAGCCGGGCTGGTCCGGCGAGGACGCGCCGCCGCCGAACTCGGTGGTCTCCGCCGAGATGGCCGAGCTGGTCGAGGCGGAGGACGCCGACGTCACGGACCGTGCGGTCGTCCCGGTCCGCGGCTCCATCACCTCGGTGGCCGAAGAGCTCGGCATGCGCCGTGCGCGCGTCCTGTCCCGCTACGGCCTGCACAGCGCGGCCGACCGCTGGGACGAGTCCTTCGGCGCGAAGACCCCGATGGCGCAGGCGGCCCCCGCCTCGTGCGTGTCCTGCGGATTCCTCGTCGCGATCGGCGGATCGCTGGGCCAGGCGTTCGGCGTCTGCGCGAACGAGTTCGGTCCGGCGGACGGCCACCTGGTCTCCCTGTCCTACGGATGCGGGGGCCACTCGGAGGCCGCCGTCATGCCGAAGACCCCGCGGCCCGCGCCGCCGGTGCTCGACTCCATGGGCTCGGACGAGTTCCACCTCCGCCCGGCGGCCGACTCGGGCTCGGTCCCGACCACGGACGTCCTTCCCGCGGACCTCGGCCACTCCTGACCCTCCCGGCCGGCCCGGGCCCGGTAGGCACCTGCCGGGCACCCGCTCCGGGCATGGGGCCCCTGGGCGTGGGGCCCCTGGGCACGGGGCCCCTGGGCGAGGCGGACCCGGCGGGACCGGACGGCCGGGTCACCGCTTCGGCGGCCGCCGGCGCAGGATCCGCTTCGCGGCCAGCGTCAGGGCCGTCGCCACCACCAGGACCATCGCGCCCTTGGTGAAGCTCCCCCCGCCCTCGGGTGAGGGCGAAGCACCGCCGGGCCCGGGCGCGGCCGAAGCACCGGACGGGCCCGCCGACCCGGACGAGCCGGCCGACCCCGAAGACGGCCCCGGCGAGGTCCCCCCGCGGGTGACCGGCACGGCCACGACCCGGCTTCCCGCCCCCTCCGCCCCGAACATCAGCGCCGACCCGTCGGCCGTGTACGTCACGGACTCCGCCTGCCCCTGCCACGGCGCGGCCACCTGCTCCCCGTCCCCGGCCAGCCGGCCGTCCTTCCACGGGTACGTCTTCGCCCACAGGTACCCCCGCAGTGCGAGCCGCCCCCCGTCCGGGGAGAAGGCCCCGTCGGTGACCCACGGCACGTCCCCGATCCGCCGGAAGGTGTTCGTACCGGACGCGGACAGCGTCGCGGGGCCTTCGTAGAGACCGCCCGCGCGTTCGTCCTTGCTCGCGATGTACACCCGCCCCGTGACCGGATGCACCATCAGCGCCTCCGCGTTCCGCGGCCCGTCCGCGTACTTCACGGTGAACTGCTCGGCCTTGACGGTGGCGTCGCCGAGCGTTCCCTTCGGCTCGGGGAAGCGGTAGACCCACACGTGGTCCCAGGAGCCACCGAGGTTGTCCCCGATGTCGCCGACGTACAGCTGTCCGTCGGGTCCCAGGGAGATCGCCTCGACGTCCCGGGGCTTGCCGACGCCCGTCATCGTGATCCGGGCGAGCGTCCTGCCGGTCGCCGAGTCCACGGCGTACACGTACGGCCCGTCGTCGCTGTCGTTGTGGGTCCAATACACGCCCGGATGGATCCGGCTGGCCGCGAGCCCGCTCGACTCCTTGATCCGGGGGTCGGTGATCGTGAACCCGGACGGGGCGGGACTCGGGGCGGCGACGGCGGCGGCCGCGGCGGCCGGAACGGCCAGAACGGCCAGGGCGCAGACGGCGGTCGACGGCAGCAGGTGCGGGCGCATCCCCCTAGCCTGCCAGCCCGCCCCGCGTGTCCGGCATCACAGGGGCCGCGGTCGCGTGATCCGCGATGATGACCGGATGCGTTTCATGTTCGTCGGCGACTCCATGACCATCGGACGCGCCGGCGACTACACCTGGCGCTACCGGATGTGGCAGCACCTCAACGCGACCTTCGGCGGCCCGTACGAGATCGTCGGCCCGCGCCGGGAGGTCTACGACACCTTCGCGGACGCCGCGACCAGCCACGAGTACGCCGACCCCGGCTTCCCGGAGCACGCCCGCCGCCACCTGGCCGGCTGGGGCGAGGGCTGGCAGCACATGGCCCCGCTCATCGGGCCCGCCGCCCGCGCCGGCAGGGCCGACGTCCTGCTCGTCTCCCTCGGGCTGATAGACCTCGGCTTCTACACCGGCGCCGAGGCCACGGCCGACAACGCCCGCCGGTTCATCGCCGAGGCCCGCGCCGCACGTCCCGGGATCCGGATGGTCCTGCTGCCCGTCATCCCCAACGTCCGGGCCCTGGACGACGCGCCGTTCGCGGCGGAGGTCGAGCGGTTCAACGAGCTGCTCGCGAAGGCGGTCGCCGACCTGTCGACCGCCGCCTCACCGGTCCTGCTGGCCGCGCGACCGGACTCGTACGAGATCCACCACGACACCTACGACGGCACCCACCCCAACGCCTCCGGCGAGCACCGCCTGGCGGGCGAGTTCGCGGCGGTCCTCCACCAGGCCTGGGGCATCGGCGCCCCGTACCGGCCCGCCCGGGACGGCTGACCGGAGGGCTGACCGGGTGTCTGACCGGGTGTCTGACCGGGTGTCTGACCTCAGGTCTGACGGGGTAGTTGGCCGGGTGTCCGGGACGCCGTCCCCCGGGGCGCTCCGCACGACATGCCCTACGCCCTTCACGGACGGGTCTTGCATCGAGTCCACTCCAAGCAGTTGGCTGGTGCCCCATGAAGTACACCCAGCTCGGACGCACCGGTCTCAAGGTCAGCCGACTCGTCCTCGGCACCATGAACTTCGGCCCCCAGACGGGAGAGCCCGAAAGCCACGCCCTCATGGACACGGCCCTCGACGCCGGAATCAACTTCTTCGACACCGCCAACGTCTACGGATGGGGCGAGAACAAGGGCCGTACCGAGGAGATCATCGGTACCTGGTTCAGCCAGGGCGGCGGGCGGCGGGAGAAGACGGTCCTCGCCACCAAGGTCTACGGGAGCATGGCCGCCGAGGGCGACCCGTGGCCCAACTTCGACCGCCTGTCGGCGCTGAACATCCGGCGGGGCGTCGAGGCCAGCCTCAAGCGCCTGAACACCGACTACATCGACCTCTACCAGTTCCACCACGTGGACCGGCTGACGCCCTTCGAGGAGATCTGGCAGGCCGTCGAGGTCCTGATCCAGCAGGGCAAGATCCTCTACGCGGGGTCCTCGAACTTCCCCGGCTGGAAGATCGCCCAGGCCAACGAGGCCGCGGCGCGCGGCGGGAGGCTCGGGCTCGTCAGCGAGCAGTGCCTCTACAACCTCGCCGAGCGGCGCGCGGAGATGGAGGTCATCCCGGCCGCCGAGGCGTACGGGCTCGGCGTCATCCCGTGGTCGCCCCTGCACGGGGGCCTGCTGGGCGGGGCGATCCGCAAGTCGGCGGAGTCCGGGCGGTCGTCCACCGGCCGCTCGGCGGACGCGCTCGCGAACAGTTCCGTACGGGCGCAGGTGCAGGCGTACGAGGACCTGCTGGACAAGCACGGCCTGGAGCCCGGCGAGGTCGCCCTGGCCTGGCTGCTGACGCGTCCCGGGGTCACGGGGCCGATCGTCGGGCCGCGCACGGCGGAGCAGCTCGCGTCCGCGCTGCGGGCGGTGGAGCTGGAGCTGTCGCAGGAGGTGCTGTCCGGGCTCGACGAGGTCTTCCCGGGGCCGGGGCCCTCGCCGGAGGCGTTCGCCTGGTAGCCGCCGGGGCGGTTCGGACCGCCCCGGAAGGGTGCGGCGGCCCTTCGGCCGCCGCTACTGCCCTACGGCGGCCGCCACGGCCACGACGACGAACATCAGCACGAGCACACCGGCCATCACACGGTTTCTGGTCTTCGGATCCACCCGTCGAGACTAACGCGGCAGCCCCCGCACCGTGGACGCGGGGGCGGCGGCGGGGCGGGTGGAGCGCAAGCGGCTACGGCCGGCCGGTGTCGTCGGCCGAGGTGGCCGGGGGCGTCGAGAGCGGCCAGGCGCCGACGGTCTCGTAGCGGGGCTGCTCGCCGGGCACCCCGCTGGTGGGCAGGTTGCTGCGGACCAGGGTGAGCGTGGTGACCCGCCAGGGGGCGCCCTCGAAGGGGGCGAGCCGCTCGACGTACGGACGCACGTCGGCCGACTCGTCGCGGAGCCGGCCGAGGGTGAGGTGGGGCGTGTACCGGTGGTGCTGGTCCATCGGTACCCCGGCCCGGCGGGCGGCGGCGTCGGCCCGCTCGGCGAGCATCCGCAGTGCGTCGAGGTCCCCGGCGGCGCCGGCCCACAGGGAGCGGTGGCCGAAGTGTCCGGCGCCGTGCAGGCGCAGCGCGAAGGGTTCGGTACGGGCCGCCGCGCGGGCGAGCCGCGTGTGCAACTCGGGGAGCAGGCGCTCCCCGACCTCGCCCATGAAGGCGAGCGTGAAGTGCCAGCCTGCTTCCGCGGTCCACCGTAGATGGCCGTCGCGCAGGGGCCGCACGGCTTCGGCCAGTTCGGCGACCGCGGTCGCGGGCGGCAGGACGGCGGCGAACAGTCTCATGAGCCGAGCGTAATCGTGCTGTGGCCCGCGCGCGGCGCCGTTCCGCGGCGGCCGGCCCACGGCCCCCCGACGGACCCCCCGCGGCCGCCTCGCCGGCGGGGCCGGGATCCGGCCCCGCCGGTCGGCCCTACGCGGCCGTGACCATCTCGCGGCCGCGGGGGGACGGGACGAAGGTGATGCCGTGGCGGTTCACGCTGAGGCGGAGGTTGCCGACACGGGCCAGGGCAACGGCGATGGCGACCGACGCGGCGAGCGAAGCGGCTCCGCCGCAGGCCATGCCGATCCGCGCGCCGTAGGTGTCGGTGACCCAGCCGACCAGCGGGGCGCCGATGGGGGTGCCGCCGGTGAAGACCATCATGAACAGGGCCATCACCCGGCCCCGCATCTCCGGGTCCGTGGCCATCTGCACGCTGGAGTTCGCCGTGACGTTGACCGTCAGACCGAACACGCCGATCGGGACGAGCAGCGCCGCGAACAGCCAGAAGCCGGGTGCGAAGGCGGTCACCAGGAGCAGCACGGAGAAGAGCACCGCCGCCGCGACCAGCAGCCGCAGCCGGGAGAGGCCCCGGCGGGCCGCCAGCAGCGCGCCCGCGAGGGAGCCCGCCGCGATGAGCGTGTTGAAGAGCCCGTAGGTGCCCGCGTCGCCGTGGAACACCTTGCTGACGAACGCCGACAGCCAGATCGGGAAGTTGAAGCCGAAGGTGCCGATGAATCCGACGAGCACGATCGGCCAGATCAGCTCGGGTCGGCCGGCGACGTAGTGCAGGCCTTCCCGCAGCTGGCCCTTGGCGCGCGGCTGGACCTCGGCCCGGTGTAGCTCGTGCGTCCGCATCAGCAGCAGGCCCACGATCGGGGCCGCGAAGGAGAGGCCGTTCAGCAGGAAGGCCCAGCCGGAGCCGACGGCGGTGATCAGGACGCCGGCGATCGCCGGGCCGACCAGGCGCGCGGACTGGAAGTTGGCCGAGTTCAGGCTGACCGCGTTGGCGACCTGGTCCTTGCCGACCATCTCGGAGACGAAGGTCTGCCGGGCCGGGTTGTCCACGACGGTGACCAGGCCGAGCGTGAAGGCGGCGAGGTAGACGTGCCAGACCTGTACGTGGCCGGCGAGGGTGAGGACGGCGAGCGCGATGCCGGTGAGGCCCATCGCGGCCTGCGTGCAGAGCAGCAGCGGCCGCTTCGGGAGCCGGTCGGCGAGTACGCCTCCGTAGAGGCCGAACAGCAGCATCGGCAGGAACTGCAGCGCGATGGTGATGCCGACGGCCGAGGCGGAGCCGGTCAGGGAGAGGACCAGCCAGTCCTGGGCGATGCGCTGCATCCACGTGCCGGTGTTCGAGACGACCTGGCCCGTGGCGAAGAGCCGGTAGTTGCGGATCTTCAGCGAGCTGAACATCGAGTTCTTCGGGTGCTCGGCGGCGGTGTCCGGCGCGCGCGTAGTGGTGGGTATGTGGCCGGGGGCGGAGTCTGCTCCGGGTCCCGTACTCAAAAGGGGTCGCCTCCTGGCGTCGTTCCTATAGGTGCGCGAGCTTGTCCAGGACGGGCGCGGCCTCGCGGAGCTTGGCCCATTCGTCCTCGGTGAGCTCGGCCGCGAGCCCGGCCAGGAAGGCGTTGCGCTTGCGACGGCTCTCTTCGAGCATCGCTTCGGCCTCCTCGGTCTGGCGGACCACCTTCTGGCGGCGGTCGTCGGCGTGCGGCTCCAGCGTGACCAGTCCCTTGGCCTCCAGCAGCGCCACGATGCGGGTCATCGACGGCGGCTGTACGTGCTCGCGCCGGGCCAGCTCACCTGGGGTGGCGTGGCCGCAGCGGGCGAGGGTGCCGAGCACCGACATCTCGGTGGGGCTCAGCGATTCGTCGACGCGCTGGTGCTTGAGGCGCCGGCCCAGCCGCATGACGGCGGAGCGGAGGTCGTTCACGGCGGCTGCGTCGTCACCATGGGAAAGGTCATGCATGTTCTTTAGAGTAACTCATTACTCTACCTAAGGAACACCAGGTGTCTCACGTCACTCGTACGGGTGAGTCCGCTCCGGAAAGTGACACGCGTCCAGGCCCTGTGCCCCGACCCTTTCGGGCATGGGGACACATGTGCTGAGCATGCGCATAGACGGGGAGCTCCTCGACAGGCTCCGGACTCATGCGGCGAAACGCGGAATGAGCGTCCAGGACTATGTGGTCCGGACGCTCATTCGCGACGATTTCGACGAACGCTTCAAGGCGGCCGTCGACGAGACGGAGAAGTTCTACGGCCTCACGTGAGGCGCGTGAGTGCCGGGGCCCGGCCGCGGCCCCGCTACGTGAGGCCGAGCGCGGGCATCGCGTAGTAGAAGACGAACACCGCCGACACGACGTACATGGCGGCCGGGACCTCGCGGCCCCGGCCGGTCGCCAGCCGCAGTACGGCGAAGGCCACGAAGCCGATGCCGATGCCGTTGGTGATCGAGTAGGTGAACGGCATCATCACCATGGCCAGGAAGGCCGGCACGGCGATGGTGAAGTCGCCCCAGTCGATGTCCCTGACCGAACCGGCCAGGATCAGGAAGCCGACCGCCACGAGGGCGGGGGTGGCGGCCTGCGAGGGGACCATCGTGGCGAGCGGGGTGAGGAACAGCGACACGGTGAAGAGACCGCCGGTCACCACGTTCGCCAGGCCCGTACGGGCGCCTTCGCCGACGCCCGCGGTGGACTCCACGAAGCAGGTGGTGGCGGAGGAGGACGTCGCGCCGCCCGAGGCTACGGCCAGGCCGTCCACGAACAGGACCCGGTTGATCCCGGGGAAGGTGCCGTCCGGCTTGGTCAGCTTGGCCTCGTCGCCGACGCCGAGGATGGTTCCCATGGCGTCGAAGAAGCAGGACAGCAGCACGGTGAAGACGAAGAGGATGCCGGTCAGCACCCCCACCTTGCCGAAGCCGCCGAACAGGCTGACCTGACCGACGAGCCCGAAGTCGGGCGCGGCCACCGGGTTGCCGGGCCATTCCGGGACGGTCAGGCCCCAGGCCGCGGCGGGGAGCTCGGTGATCAGCTGCACGGCGACGGCGGCGAGGGTCATGACCACGATGGAGATCAGGATCGCGCCGGGGGTCTTGCGGATGATCAGGGTCAGCGTCAGCAGCACGCCGATCACGAAGATCAGTACGGGCCAGCCGTGCAGGTGCCCGTCGGTGCCGAGCTGGAGCGGGACCGTGGTGTGCGCGACATCGGGCATGCGGGTGACGAAGCCCGAGTCGACCAGGCCGATCAGCAGGATGAACAGGCCGATGCCGATCGCGATGCCCTTGCGCAGGCCCAGCGGGACGGCGTTCATGACGCGCTCGCGCAGCCCGGTGGCGACGAGCAGCATCACCACGAAGCCGGCCAGGACCACCATGCCCATGGCGTCGGGCCAGCTCATGCGCGGGGCGAGCTGGAGGGCGACCACGGTGTTGACGCCGAGGCCGGCGGCGAGCGCGATCGGGACGTTGCCGATGACGCCCATGAGGAGGGTGGAGAAGGCGGCCGTCAGGACGGTGGCGGTCACGAGCTGGCCGCCGTCGAGCTGGTGCCCGTACATGTCCTTCGCGCTGCCCAGGATGATCGGGTTCAGCACGATGATGTAGGCCATCGCGAAGAAGGTCGCGAAGCCGCCGCGGACCTCGCGGCCGATGGTCGAGCCGCGCTCGGAGATCTTGAAGTAGCGGTCCATGGGGGCCGACGTGCTCATACGGTCCTGGTCCTCATTGGTGGTTTCATACGGCGAAAAGGGGCCATTCTCAAACCGTTTCAGTATGAACACATGAACGAAGCACCGTCTATCTCCGCGCGTAGACCAAGGCCCGAGCGGCCTAGACTGGCCCCCATGGCGAAATGGACTGCTCAGCACGAGGCCCCCGAGCCCCTGGAGGGCCCGGTCGTCGGGACCGTCCTGGGCGGCACGATCATCTGGTTCGTCCTCTTCGTCGTCCAGCTCCCCTTCTACGCGTGGTTCGCGGACCGGGACCTGCTGTGGTGGGTCTGGACCTGCGCGGCCGGCGGCTTCCTCGGCCTGATCGGCCTCTGGTACGTCCGGGGCCGTGAGGCCGCCCTCAAGCGCCACGCCGACGCGTCGGCCGCGCGGGACGGCGACCCCCGAGCGAGCTGAAACACAGGGGCTACCAGCGGAGGATTCCGCTCATCCCGAAGTCGGATCTTCGGCCCGCTCGGCGGGTGAAGCGTTGAATCGCCCTTTACCGTCGAAAGCATGACGCAGCGGGCGAAGATCGAAGCAGAGGGACCGGAGCCGGGGGCCGGTGGCGGGGGCGCGGCCGCCGGGACCGCCATCGACGCGGGCGCCGAGCTCGATCCCGTACACCCGGTCAAGCCGCCCGCCCCGCGCTTCAAGCCCGGCGGACTGACCACCGCCGAAGTCGCCGAGCGCGTCGCGCGCGGAGCCGTCAACGACGTCCCCGTCCGCAGCAGCCGCTCCACGCCCGACATCGTCCGCGGCAACGTCTTCACCCGGTTCAACGCCATCATCGGCGTCCTGTGGGTGATCATGCTCTTCGTCGCGCCGATCCAGGACAGCCTCTTCGGGTTCGTGATCATCGCGAACACCGGCATCGGCATCATCCAGGAGCTGCGGGCCAAGAAGACCCTGGACGGGCTCGCCGTCATCGGGGAGGCCAAACCCAGCGTCCGCCGCGACGGCAGGACCGCCGAGATCTCCACCTCGGAGATCGTCCTCGACGACGTCATCGAACTCGGCCCCGGCGACAAGGTCGTCGTCGACGGCGCCGTCGGCGAGGCCGACGGCCTGGAGATCGATGAGTCTCTCCTCACCGGCGAGGCCGACCCCGTCCTGAAGAAGCACGGCGACCCGGTCATGTCCGGCTCGTTCGTCGTCGCCGGCGGCGGCGCCTTCACCGCCACCAAAGTCGGCCGCGAGGCCTACGCCGCCCAGCTGGCCGAAGAGGCCTCCCGGTTCACGCTCGTCCACTCCGAGCTGCGCTCCGGCATCTCCACCATCCTCAAGTACGTCACCTGGATGATGATCCCGACCTCCCTCGGCCTCGTCGTCAGCCAGCTGATCGTCAAGGACGACAACTTCAAGGACGCCGTCGCCCGGACCGTCGGCGGCATCGTCCCGATGATCCCCGAAGGCCTCGTCCTCCTCACCTCCGTCGCCTTCGCCATCGGCGTCATCCGGCTGGGCCGCAAGCAGTGCCTGGTCCAGGAGCTGCCCGCCATCGAGGGCCTCGCCCGCGTCAACGTCGTCTGCCTCGACAAGACCGGCACCCTCACCGAGGGCGGCATGGACGTCACCGAGTGCCGCCCGCTCGGCGGCGCGGAGGCCTCGTACGTCAAGAAGGTGCTCGGCGCGCTCGGCGAGTCCGACCCCCGCCCCAACGCCAGCCTCCAGGCGATCATCGACGCCTACCCCGACAGCGCCGAATGGCGCTGCACCGAATCCCTGCCCTTCTCCTCCGCCCGCAAGTACAGCGGCGCCAGCTTCAGCGAGGGCGACGGCGAGAACAACACCTGGCTGCTCGGCGCCCCCGACGTGCTGCTCCCGGCCGGGGACCCGGCCCTGGAGGAGATCAACGAACTCAACGAGCAGGGCCTGCGGGTCCTCCTGCTGGGCAGGGCCGCCCGCGAACTCGACGACGCCGCCGTGGCCACCGGGGTCAGGCCGACCGCCCTCATCGTCCTGGAGCAGCGGCTGCGCCCCGACGCCGCCGACACGCTGCGCTACTTCGAGGACCAGGACGTCAAGGCCAAGGTCATCTCCGGCGACAACGCGGTCTCGGTCGGCGCGGTGGCCGGCAAGCTGGGGCTGCCGGGCGCGGACAGCACCGTCGACGCCCGCGAACTGCCCACCGATCGGGCCGCCATGGCCGAGGTCCTCGACGGGAACTCCGTCTTCGGCCGGGTCACCCCGCAGCAGAAGCGGGACATGGTCGCCGCCCTCCAGTTCAAGGGCCACACGGTCGCGATGACCGGCGACGGGGTCAACGACGTGCTCGCGCTCAAGGACGCCGACATCGGCGTGAGCATGGGCTCCGGCTCGGAGGCCACCCGCGCCGTGGCGCAGATCGTGCTGCTGAACAACAGCTTCTCCACCCTCCCCTCGGTGGTCGCCGAGGGCCGCCGCGTCATCGGCAACATCACCCGCGTCGCCACCCTCTTCCTCACGAAGACGGTCTACTCGGTGCTGCTCGCCGTCCTGGTGGTCTGCTCCCAGGTCGAGTACCCGTTCCTGCCGCGCCACCTGACGCTGCTGTCCACGCTCACCATCGGCATCCCCGCCTTCTTCCTGGCCCTCGCCCCGAACAAGGAGCGGGCCAAGCCCCACTTCGTGAAACGCGTGATGCGGTACGCGATCCCGGGCGGTGGCGTCGCCGCCGTCGCCACCTTCCTGACCTACCTGATCGCCCGGCACCACTACAGCGGCCCGGACGCCCTCAAGGCCGAGACCAGCGCGGCGACGCTCGCCCTGTTCCTGACCTCCATGTGGGTCCTGGCGATCATCGCCCGCCCGTACACGTGGTGGCGGGTCGGGCTGGTCGGCGCGATGGGCGCGGCCTTCCTGATCGTCCTGGTCGTGCCGTGGCTGCAGGACTTCTTCCAGCTCAAGCTGGAGGGCGCGGTGATGCCGTGGATCGCCGTGGCCATCGCCGCCGCCGCGGCCGCCCTCATCGAGTTCACCTTCCGGTGGGTGGACCGCAGGTTCCCGGCGTAGCCCGTCGGCTGCTTCACCCTTTCGAGGGCTGGACGGACCCTTCGCATGCGAGTCATACTCGATATATGGCTACGAAGAAGATCACGATTACCGTGCCTGAAGAGCTCCTGGAGTCAATCCGGTCCCGGGTCGACGCGCGGGGAGTGTCGGCGTGGATCACGGAAGCGGCAGCGCGCAGGGATGCGATGGACAAGCTGGGTGAGCTGGCGGCCGGACTCCAGGAGGAGCACGGCGCCCTGACCGACGAGGAACTCCGTGCCACGGACGATTGGCTCGCCGCGATCGACGCCAAACACGATGCGCTGAGAGCCGGAGCCGAGGTGAAGCACGACTCCGGACAGGCGGCATGACGCCACGGTCGAAGCCCGAGACCCTCCCGCGCCCCAGGCTGTTCGTCTTCGACTCCGAGGCGCTGTCCAAAGCGGTGCGGGGGGACCGGGCCGTCCTCGGCCTGGTGAACACGGCCTGGGAGCGCAAGACGCCGGTCGTCACCTCAGGGCTCACGGCACTGGAGGCCTGGGATCCACGGCCGGGCAAGGCGCCCCGGCTCTGGGACTGGGCCATGTCCCGCGTCGAGGTCGTCCACGCGGATGACTCGGTGGTCGGTATCGCTCGCGCACTCCTCACGGAGGCGGGATTGCATGGCCACAAGTACGCCATCGACGCCGTTCTCGCCGCCGTCGCGGTCGCGAAGTCGAGGCGAGGCGAACAGGTGACGGTGTTCACCTCCGACGTGGACGACCTGGAGCGGCTTCTGTCGGGGCATCCCGTCGTGGTCCAGCCCGTCTAGCGGCCCTACGCTGCCAGCCCGTGGTCCTGCTCCGTGCGGGCCGCGATCCGGGTGCGCAGGCCCAGGACCGCCACCGCGGCGAGGAGGCCGACGACCAGGGCGCCCCACCACAGGACGCCCGCCCCGAGGCCGGTGTAGAGGGCGACGCCCACGGTGAGGGCCGAGAAGCGGGCGAATCCCCAGGTCCAGGAGAAGGCGCCCTGGTAGCGGCCGCGGGCGTCGGCCGGGGCCAGGTCGGCCACCACCGCGGCGGCGATGCCGGCCACGGCCGCCTCGCCGAGCGACCAGACGGCCACCGAGACCACGTACCCGGTGACGGAGTCCGCGAGCCCGGTCAGGGCCACCCCGACGGCGATCAGCGCGCTGCCCGCCGCCTGCACCGGCAGCTGCGGCAGTCCCGACAGCCGGGCCGTGACGAACGGCTGCAGCGCCACCACCAGCACGGCGTTGACCGCGGCCAGGGACCCGTACACGGCCGGCGAGAGCCCGCTGTCGCGGACGGCCAGCGGCAGGGCCACCTCGGTCAGCGAGTAGACGAACAGCTGGATCCCGAGCAGCGGGAGCAGGGCGAGCAGCAGCCGGTCCCGCAGGACGACCCCGTAGCCCAGGTCCGCGCCCTTGCGGGGCGCGGTGCGGACGGGTTCGCGCAGCCGGGTCGCGACCACGACCGCGTAGACGAGGGCCGTCGCGGCGTCGACGGCGAAGAGCAGCCAGTACCCGTGCGCGGCCAGGAAGCCGCCGAGCACTCCGGCGACGGCCGTGCCGATGTTGACGCCCCAGCCGAACAGCGCGTACGCGGGCTGGCGCCATCCGGTGTCCACCGTGTCGGCCATCAGCGCGTAGGCGGCGGGCGGGACGGTCGCCCCGGCCGCGCTGAGCAGCAGGGCCGCCGCGGCCATCGTCCACAGCCCCGGGGCCAGGAACAGCGCGCCCTGCGCGACGGCGGAGCCGAGGAGGCCGATCAGCATGGTCGGGCGGCGGCCGATCCGGTCGGCGAGCAGCCCGCCGAGCGCCGGGCCGAGCAGATTGCCGGCGCCCAGGGCGCCCAGGACGAAGGAGATGTCGGAGCCGGTGATGCCCCGGTCGGCCATCAGGAAGACCAGGAACGGGGTGACGAGGTGGCCGAGCCGGTTGACGACCGTGCCGGCGAAGAGGGTCCACACGGTGGACGGGAGACCGCGGAAGGAGGAGAACATGGGAGGAGCCTGCGCCCGGGCCGTCTCGTGGCCTATTGATTAAGGTGGGACCGAATCCAACGGGGTGAGGGGGACGCGATGAGGGAATCGGGACTGAGTTTCTCCGCGGCGGATCTGGCACAGACCCGCTTCGCGGTGTCTCCGATGTGGGAGGTCGTCACCAGCTTCAGGCTGCTGCGGGACGAGGCCGATCCACCGCTGCACCGCCGCTGGGCCGCGCAGGTGCGGCCCCGGCTGCTCGGCGCGGGCCTGGACCGCGGCTGGCTCGCCGCCCTGATCCCGGGCCCCGGCTACCTCGCGGACTTCCTCAACCCCACGCCCCACGGTCCCTTCCCGGAGCTCGCCGCCGAGTTGGCCGCCATCCGCCGCAGCACTCCGGAGCAAGTGCGCCAGGACATCGGCGTGCTGGCGGCGAAGTCCCGGCCCGCGGCGCGCCTGCGGCTGCTCCACGAGGAGCCCGAAGCCGCGCTGGAGAAGGTCACCGCCGAGATCGAGACGTACTGGGAACTCGCGCTCGCCCCCTACTGGCCCCGTATCCGCCACTTGCTCGAGGCCGACGTGTTCCACCGCGCCCGGCAGGTCGCCGAACACGGCTCCGCCCACGTCCTGAACGAACTCCACTCCACCGTCAGCTGGGACGCCGGAACCCTGCGCCTGGTCCGCCTGCACTGCTCGCTGAGCCGGGCCGAGACCGGCTCCGGGCTGCTCCTGGTGCCCTCGGCCTTCGCCTGGCCCCGCGTACTGACCCGCTCGGTGGCCCCCGAGCCACCCCAACTGGCGTACCCCGCCCGGGGTATCGGCACCCTCTGGGAGCCCCGGACCACCAAGGCCTGCGACGCGGTCGCCGCCGTACTGGGCCGCTCCCGGACCCTGCTCCTCGCCGAACTCGACACCCCGGCCTCCACCACCCAACTGGCCGGCCACACCGGCCTGTCGGCCGCCGCGGTCTCCCAGCACCTGACGGCGCTGCGCGACGCGGGCCTGGTCACCGGCCACCGCGCCGGCCGCTCGGTGCTCTACGCCCGCACGGCCATCGCGGACGCACTGCTCACACCGGCGGGCTGAGCGGGGTTGCGGGCCTGGTCATCCTTGTACGGGATGGTGCAACGATTCCACGGCGGCGCGGGTAGGCACCGTGCTTGCGGGAGGAGTGCGCCCGATCGGCGCGTACTCGAACGGGGCGGACGGGTGGCCGGCCCGATCCGATGCGGGGTACACGGACCGGGTGTACGGCAACTGCCGCCGGCTGGTCCGCGGCGGCTTGGGGTGTCCAGACTCGGGTCAACTCCTGAGCATCCGGTGCACGGTATCGACGGCCTCGCCTTACTCAGGTGCGGCGGTCGAGGCCTGGGATCGGGACGTCATGCGGATGAAGCGTAGAGTTAAGGCCTCGCGCAACCCGACTCTATGGATCTCGCAGGACACACGTCGGGCGCGCCGCAAGAGGCGAATCAGGCGAACCAGCATGCCAAGAACCGCCCGGCAACAGGTTTCTCGCTGCATTGGCGCCGCCTGTTTGGCTGCCGCCCTCGGGATTGCAGGCACGGCCAGTGCCGTGGGAGCTCCTCAAGCCCGCACTGAGGCCCCCATCTCGCTACTTGATCCAGTCGACCCTGCCCCTCCGGAGGACCCGCAGGAGCCGCCGCCGTCAGTCGAAGAGCCGGTGGAGCCGCAAGAGCCGCCGGTGGTGCCGCAGGATCCGGTCACGCCGCAGGATCCGGTGAAGCCGGTGGTGCCGCAGGACCCGGTCAAACCTCGGGATCCGGTCAAGCCGCAGGATCCGGTGAAGCCGCAGGATCCGGTGAAGCCTCGGGACCCTGTGAAGCCGGTGGCGCCGCAGGATCCGGTGAAGCCTCGGGACCCTGTGAAGCCGGTGGCGCCGCAGGATCCGGTG
>NZ_JAGGOW010000009.1:27455-94307 GCF_018614135.1 Streptomyces sp. ISL-66 | reverse complement strand
GCCGCCGCGCTGGCCGCGGCGCCCGGTGCGCACGCGGCCGCCGACAGCGGCCCGGTGCCGCCCCGCGCACCGGAGGGGGCCAGTGCCGTCCTGGACGGGCTGAAGACCTACGGTCAGGCGGTCCTGCGCGGGGCGGACGGCTCCGTGCGGCAGATTCCCGCCGGGCTCTACGAGATGCGGGTCGACGGCGGCGGAATGCTCCAGACGTACGGGGTCGGCGTCGCGGGCAACGCGCAGCCCCAGACCCGGTATGCGGAGAGCGGCTGGAACGGCACCCCGCTCGCCGGAAGCGGCGAAGGGGGGCGGGTCCGCTGGATCCTGGAGCACTCCTACCCCCAGCTGAACGATCTGGCCGGGCTCGCCAAGGCGGCCGGAGCGGCCGGGCTCACCGCGGAGAGCGCGGCGGCCGGGACGCAGGTGGCCATCTGGAGGCTGGCCGAGGGCGTCCGCGTGGAGGCGGCGGACCCGGAGGCGGAGAAGCTCGCCGGATATCTCCAGCGGGAGGCGGGCCGGCTGCCGGAGCCGCCGGCTTCGCTGGGGCTGGAGCCCGGCGAGGTGTCGGGTCCGGCGGGCAGCCGGATCGGGCCGGTGACGGTGCGGACGGGTGCGCAGAGCGTGAGCGTGACCCCGGACCCGGCGGCCGTCGCCATGGGAGTGCGGGTCCTGGACGCGGAGGGGCGGCAGGTCGACACCGCCGCCAACGGGACCAGGCTGTTCTTCGAGGTACCGGCGGGGACGCCGGACGGCACCGCCTCGGTCACCGTCCACGGATCCACCCGGGTGCCGGTGGGGCGGGTCTTCACCACCGGGGTGCCGGCACAGGTCCAGATCGTCGCCGGCTCCAGCGCGTCCGCCCTCGCGGCCACGGCGACGGCGAAGTGGCCGCAGCCCGAGGCCGTCCAGGTGGCCGAAGCGGGGTCCTCGGGTACGGCGATGGCCCCCCTCGGCGCGGTGTCCGCACCCGCCTACACGGCCTCGCCGGACACCTCGGAGGAGCGGCTGGCCACCAGCGGCAGCTCGGCGGCCACCCCGGTCATCGCCTCCCTGGCGGTGGGCCTGGTGGTCCTGGGCGGCCTGGTCGTCCTGCTCCTGCGCAAGCGGCCCTTGGAGGAGGGGCCAGGCCCGGAGCGCGATACCGGTCAGGAATAGGGGGCGGGCGCGCCCGGGGGGAGCGGGCGGGTACGGCGAGCGAGGGCGCGTCCGGTGGGTGCGGGCGGGTACGGCGGGGGCGGCCGCGTCCGGCGGGTGCGGGCGGGTACGGCGGGGCACGGGCGCGTCCGGGGGAGTGGGCGGGCGCGTACGCCGGGCGCGGGCAAGTACAGCGGGCGGGTACGGAGAGTGGGCGGGTACGGCGGGTGCGGGCAGGGGTGACGGCCCGGCTGTGCGGCCGAGTGGCCGTTGGGTCCGGTTCGGATCGTGGACCGGGGGTAGGCGCAGGGGATGTCTGATCAAGAACTGACCTGGCGGGGCGCGGTCGCTCGGTGGGACCGGCAGTTGTTCGACGTGGTGGCACGGCGGCACTGGCCCGGGGCCGACAGGGTGCTGCCACGGCTCGGGCGGGCCGCGAACCACGGCGTGCTGTGGGGCGGGGCCGCCCTGGCGATCGCCGCCTGCGGCCCGGTCGGCGCCCGCAAGGCGGCGGGGCGCGGCATCGCGTCACTGGCGCTGGCCTCCGCGACCATCAACACCGTCGGGAAATGGTCCGTACGACGGGCGCGGCCGGTGCTGGAGGGGGTGCCCGTGGTGCGGCGGCTCACCAGGCAGCCTCAGACCACCTCCTTCCCCTCCGGGCACTCCGCGTCCGCGTTCGCCTTCGCCGCCGGAACGGCCATGGAATCCCCGGCCTTGGGCGCACTGCTCGCTCCGGTCGCCGCCTCCGTCGCGTTCTCCCGCGTGTACACCGGGGTCCACTACCCCTCCGACGTCCTCGCGGGCGCGGCACTCGGGGTGGCGGCCGGGCTCGTCGTCCGCCGGCTCACTCGGGACGCCGAGGACGCCCGGATAGTGCCGGGTGACGAGCGCGCGGCCACCGGCGTGCCCGCGCTGCCCGACGGCGACGGGCTCACGGTGGTGGTCAACAGCGGCTCGGGCACGGCCTCCGCCGCGGGGCTCGACGTACTGCGCGAGCGGCTTCCCAAGGCCGAGCTCGTCACCTGCGAGGGGTCCGAGCTCGCCGCGGAGCTGGCCTCGGCCGCCGAGCGGGCCGCCGTACTCGGCGTCTGCGGTGGCGACGGCACGGTCAACGCCGCCGCCACCGCCGCGCTGCGCGCCGGGATCCCGCTGGCGGTGTTCCCCGGCGGCACGCTCAACCACTTCGCGCTGGACCTCGGTCTCGCCGGGGTCGAGGACACCTGCCGGGCCGTGGCGGCCGGGCACGCCGTCCACATCGGGGTGGGGCGGTTCACCCCGGGCCCGGATCCCGCGGACACGAGAGCCGGGTACTTCCTCAACAACTTCAGCATCGGGGCCTATCCGCAGCTCCTCGGGCAACGCCTGCGGTGGGCGCCCCGGATCGGCGGCGGCCCCGCCGCGCTGCTGGCGGCCTGGAGGGTGCTGCGCGCCGAGCACCCCGTACGGCTCCGGCTGGCCGGGCAGCCGCGGAGCGTCTGGCTGCTCTTCGCGGGCAACGGCACCTACCGGGGTACCGGCCCGGCCCCGCGGTACCGCAAGAGCCTGGGGGAGGGCCTGCTCGACGTCCGGCTCGTCCTCGGCGGCGGCCGCCCGGGCCCCCGCCTGCTGGCCGCCGCCTTGGCCGGTCCGCTGAGCCGCTCCCCTGTCCACGTCGCCATCCGGCTGCGCAGCCTGCGCGTCGGGGACATCCCGCCCGGTACCGCGTTCGCCTACGACGGCGAATACGCGCAGGCCCCGGCCGCCCTCGTGCTGGAGGAGCTCCCGGACGCCCTGGCGGTGTACCGCCCGCGCCTCTGACACCTCCCCGGACCCGGGAGTACCCGGAGCCGGACCCGGGCGCGCCGGGCGCCGGACCTGGGCGCGCCGGGCGCTGGACCTGGGCGCGCCGGGCGCCTGACCCGGGAGCCCGGGGACCGGCGGGCCGGGGACCCGCAGCCGGGAGTCCCTGAAGCCGGTACCCGGGAGTCCATGGAGCGGGATCCGCGAGCCGGGCTCCAGCCCCCCGCCGTCGCCTCGGCAGCGGCATCCTGCCGTGCGGCACAAGGCCTCCGGGGCCTCGTCCGGACGTGCGCAGCGCCGCCCCGGCCCCTAACGGGTTTCCCCCGTGGGGTGGACGTCAGGCAAGATGGGGTGTATCTGCCCACCCATCGATCTGCCGGACGGTTTCTCTTGGCTGAGTTCATCTACACCATGCGCAAGACGCGCAAGGCGCACGGCGACAAGGTGATTCTTGATGACGTCACCCTGAACTTCCTGCCCGGCGCGAAGATCGGTGTGGTCGGCCCCAACGGCGCCGGTAAGTCCACCGTGCTCAAGATCATGGCGGGCCTGGAGCAGCCGTCCAACGGTGAGGCGTACCTGTCTCCCGGCTTCACCGTCGGCATCCTCATGCAGGAGCCCAAGCTCGACGAGTCCAAGACCGTCCTGGAGAACGTTCAGGACGGCGCGGCCGAGATCATGGGCAAGCTGAAGCGCTTCAACGAGGTCGCCGAGGAAATGGCGACCGACTACACCGACGCGCTCATGGACGAGATGGGCAAGCTCCAGGAAATCCTGGACCACGCCAACGCCTGGGACCTCGACGCCCAGCTCGAGCAGGCCATGGACGCTCTGGGCTGCCCGCCCGGCGACTGGCCCGTCACCAACCTCTCGGGTGGCGAGAAGCGCCGCGTCGCGCTCTGCAAGCTGCTGATCGAGGCCCCGGACCTGCTCCTCCTCGACGAGCCCACCAACCACCTCGACGCCGAGTCGGTGAACTGGCTGGAGCAGCACCTTTCGCAGTACGCGGGCGCCGTCGTGGCCGTCACCCACGACCGGTACTTCCTGAACAACGTCGCCGAGTGGATCCTCGAGCTCGACCGCGGCCGCGCCCACCCGTACGAGGGCAACTACTCCACCTACCTGGAGAAGAAGGCCACGCGTCTCAAGGTCGAAGGCCGCAAGGACGAGAAGCGCCAGAAGCGCCTCAAGGAAGAGCTGGAGTGGGTCCGCTCCAACGCCAAGGGCCGCCAGACCAAGTCCAAGGCCCGTCTCGCCCGCTACGAGGAAATGGCCGCCGAGGCGGACAAGATGCGGAAGCTGGACTTCGAGGAGATCCAGATCCCGCCGGGCCCGCGTCTGGGCTCGATCGTGGTCGAGGTCAACAACCTCTCCAAGGCGTTCGGTGACAAGGTCCTGGTCGACGACCTGTCCTTCACGCTGCCGCGCAACGGCATCGTCGGCATCATCGGCCCGAACGGCGCCGGCAAGACCACGCTCTTCAAGATGCTCCTGGGTCTGGAAGACCCGGACTCCGGCTCCGTCAAGGTCGGCGAGACCGTAAAGATCTCGTACGTCGACCAGAGCCGCGCCAACATCGACCCGAAGAAGTCCCTCTGGGCGGTCGTGTCGGACGAGCTGGACTACATCAACGTGGGCCAGGTCGAGATGCCGTCCCGCGCGTACGTCAGCGCCTTCGGCTTCAAGGGTCCGGATCAGCAGAAGGCGGCCGGCATCCTCTCCGGTGGTGAGCGCAACCGCCTGAACCTGGCGCTGACGCTCAAGGAGGGCGGCAACCTGCTGCTCCTCGACGAGCCCACCAACGACCTTGACGTCGAGACCCTGTCCTCGCTCGAGAACGCGCTCCTGGAGTTCCCGGGCGCGGCCGTGGTCATCTCGCACGACCGCTGGTTCCTGGACCGAGTCGCCACGCACATCCTGGCGTACGAGGGCGAGTCCAAGTGGTACTGGTTCGAGGGCAACTTCGAGTCGTACGAGAAGAACAAGGTCGAGCGGCTCGGCGCGGACGCGACGCGTCCGCACCGCGCCACCTACAAGAAGCTCACCCGAGGCTGAGGGCTGAGGTCACAGACCATGGCCAGACACCACTACCGGTGCCCCCTGCGCTGGGCGGACATGGATGCCTTCGGGCACGTCAACAACGTGGTCTTCCTCCGCTATCTGGAGGAGGCACGGATCGACTTCATGTTCCGCCTCGCGCCGGGGGAGGGCAGTGAGTCCTTCACGGGCGGCTCCGTCGTGGCCCGCCACGAGATCGACTACAAGCTGCCCCTCGTGCACCGCCACGAGCCGGTCCTCATCGAATCCTGGGTGACCCGGATAGGCGCCGCTTCCCTGACCATCCGCTACGAGGTCAAGGACGAGGCGACCGAGGACGCGCCCGAAACGGTCTACGTGCGCGCCGAGACCGTGGTCGTGCCCTACAACCTCGCCGAGGGGCGGCCCCGCCGCATCACGGCCGAGGAGAAGCTCTTCCTCCAGGAGTACCTGGACGAGCCGCAGTCCGGCGCCACTGCCGGAGGCATCGCGGCATGAACGAGCAGCTGCACTTCGCCGATTCCGGGGAGGCGGCGGACCTCGCCGCCTTCCTGGGCCGGCTGGTGCACTACGACCGCGCCGCCGCCGTCCGCCTGCAAGCGCGGGCCGGCGGCGGCGCGCTCGCCGTCTTCGGACGGCCCCCGTCCTTCGACGTGCTGGCCATCCGCACCGTCAGGCTCGCCGGAGCGGCCGCCGTGCCGCTGGACCTCACCGTCTCGGCCGGCGAGCTGCTGGAGTCCGTGGACGAGGGCGACCGGGCGGGCGCCGTCGTGCCCGCGGCCGTCACCGGACCGCCCTGGGCCGGAGTGCTCCCGCCCCGCGGCGGCTGGACCCCGGTGCCCGGGCTGCCCGGCCCCGAGGCGATACGGGCGGCACTCGCCGCCTCCGTCGTCGAATTCCGGGCCCGCGACGAGGCCCTGCCCCCGCAGCACCGGACCCGCTCCGAGCGCGACCGCATCGGCCGCGAGATCTGGTCCCGCACGCTGGGGGACACCGACCTTCCGCTGCGCGCCGTCCACGCCGCGCAGTCCCTGGGCTTCCTGCGGCCGGTACGGTCCACCGTGCCCGCCGCTCCCACCCCGCCCGGAGCCACCGACCCGGTGGCGCTGCTCGCGGCCGGGGGCTGGCTGCGGCTGCGCACCCCGTACGGGTCGATCGCCACGCGCCGCCCCGGCGGCCTCACCGCCCTGTCGGTCCGGCCCGTCTAGCCAGTAGGGCCGCGGCCCCGGGGCGCGAGGCCTTGTAGGGGAGCCCCTAGGTGTCCTCGGGGGTCCTCGGGTGTCCTCGTACGGGAACCCGCGCGGGACGCCGTACGGGCGGGCTAGCCCTCGGTGTTGATCATCGAGGCGGCGGCGTACGTCAGGTAGCGCCACAGCTGCGCCTCGTGCTCCGGCGCGAGGGCGAGCTCGTCCACCGCGACCCGCATGTGCTTCAGCCACGCGTCGTGCGCGGCCGCGTCCACCTGGAACGGTGCGTGGCGCATGCGCAGGCGGGGGTGCCCGCGGTTCTCGCTGTAGGTGTTCGGGCCGCCCCAGTACTGCATCAGGAACAGCGCGAACCGCTCCTCGGCCGGTCCGAGGTCCCCTTCCGGGTACATCGGGCGCAGCAGCGGGTCCTCGGCGACGCCCTGGTAGAAGCGGTGCACCAGGCGGCGGAAGGTGTCCTCGCCGCCCACCATCTCGTAGAAGGTCTGCTCCTGGACCGTGCCCCGCGGAATCTCATTCACCCGACCATCGTCTCAGACGCCCGGACGGAGGACCCCGGTCCTAGGACCTCGCATCGCGCCCCGCGCGCGGGGCCGGGGACGACGGCCGGAGCTAGCGGAGCAGCCCGGGGCAGCCCGGCGCCGTACGGAGCCGCCCGGAGTAGCCCGGGGGCGCGGTCCGCAGGACAGTGGAGGCATGGGCACACACGCCGAGGCGCGCGACGTGCGGGAGATCGCGCACGCCGCGCAGGTACGGGAGCTCGTCGCCGCCGGGGCGCTGAGCGATCCGGCCTGGCGGGCCGCCTTCGCCGCCGTGCCCCGGCACGTCTTCGTCCCCTGCTACTTCACCGGCCGCGGCGCGGGCCACGAGCGGCTCTGGGCCGATGACCCCGACCCCGCACAGCGGGCGCGCTGGCTGCGCGGGGTCTACACGGACGCCCCGCTCGCCACCCGGCTGCGCGACGGCGAGCTGGTCTCCTCCAGCAGCCAGCCCTCGCTGATGGCGAAGATGCTGGAGGCCCTGGAGGTCCGCGACGGGGACAACGTGCTGGAGATCGGCGCGGGCACCGGCTACAACGCGGCCCTGCTCTGCCATCGCCTCGGCGAGGACCTCGTCACCACCGTGGACCTGGACGAGGAGATCACCGAGTCGGCGCGCTCGCACCTGGCCCGGCTCGGCTACCGGCCCGCCGTGGTCACCGGCGACGGGGCGCGCGGCTGCCCCTCCCGCGCCCCGTTCGACCGGATCCTGGTGACCTGCACGCTGCCGCAGATCCCGTACGCCTGGCTCGGGCAGTGCCGGCCGGGCGCGCGGATCCTGGCCCCGCTGTCGACCGGGCTGATCGCGCTGACCGTGCGGGACGCCGAGCTCGCGGAGGGGCGCTTCCTGCACACCTCGGCGTACTTCGTGCCGCTGCGCGGGGCCACGGCGGCGCCGCCGGGAACGTACGGGATGCCGGAGGGGCTCCCGTACGAGCTGGTGGAGAACGAGCGCTTCCAGTTCATGCTGGTGCTGACCTCGGGCGCGCTGCACCCGAGGGAGGCGCTGGACCTGTGGCGGCGCGAGGGGCGGCCGGCGCGCGAACGCTTCGGGGTGACCGTCAGCGCGCAGGGGCAGTGGTCGTGGCTCGACGATCCCCAGGGGCCCTACGTGTGGCCCCTGGGGGAGCCGGCCGGGCCGGCCGGCTAGCGCTGTGGCCGAGAAGGTTCCTTCCCGGCCACAGCGCCAGCGGTAGCTGTTCAGCCCCGGCGAATGGTGATCGTGGTCCAGGCGCCGACGTGGACGCGGTCGCCGTCGCCGAGCGGGACCGGCACGTAGGGCTGGATGGATTCCTCGCCCCCGTTGATGGTGGTGCCGTTGGTGGAGTTCTGGTCCACCACGGCCCAGCTGCCGTCGGGCTGCTGGACGAGCACCGCGTGCTGGTGCGAGACGCCCGGGTCCTCCGGGGGCACCGACAGGTCGACGTCGGGGGACTCGCCCGTCGAGGCGCGGCGCCGGCCGATGGTGATCTGGCCGCCGGCGAGCGGGAGGTGCTGCTCGGGGGAGTAGGCGGGCAGGCTGAGGCCGGCCGCCTCCGGGCCGCTGCGCTGCATCATCGCCATGAAGTACGAGCGGTCCGGACCGATGGTCGCGGTCCAGGAGCCGCCGCCCTGCTGCTGGGGCGGGAAGGGCTGGTGGGACTGGGGTGACTGCTGCTGCTGGTGGTGCTGTTGCTGCGGCTCGTACTGCCCCGTCTGCGACGGCGACTGCTGGTACTGGGGCTGCTGCGGGGGCGGCGGCTGCTGCTGGTACTGGGGCTGCTGGTACTCCTGGTGCGCCGGGGGCGGCAGCATCCAGTCGTCCTCGCGCTGCAGCGGCTCGGCGGCCCTGTTGACGCGGGAAGGGCGCGAGCCCTGGTACTCGAAGTGGTCCTGGGAGTACGCGGGCGGGGCCGACGGCGCGCTGGGAGAGGGGAGCGGCGGCGCGGGTGGTGGCGGCGGCGGACCGGGCGTTCCCTGCCCGTGCCCCTGCCCGTGGCCGTGGCCGTGGCCCTGTCCGTGGCCCTGTCCGTGGCCGTGCCCCTGGCCGGCGTCCGGGGCGTCCGGGGCGAGTGGGGTGTACGAAGTCGCCGTGCGCGTGAGGAAGTTGTAGCGGCACTCCTCGCAGAACGGGGCCATGGCCTCGCGCGGGGTGCGGCACTGCGGGCAGAGCTCGGCCTGGGCGGTCGGCTCGCCGGTGGGAGGGTAGCCGTAGCCGTAGGAGGGCGCCGCGGGGGTGCCCGTGGGGGCAGCCATGCGGTGACCGCAGACCTCGCACCAGTCGTCGGAGGCGGACTGGTGCCCGTTCGGGCAGGTCGGCATCGCGGCGCTTCCTCCTTCTTCCTGCGCCATCGCGGCAGGCTCTTCTTCGCTTCGTCTATGACTTCTTCGGCGTGCGTCTGATCAGAATGTCAGGCTTTTTTCACTCGAACGGTTTGGGTCGAACGCGTTTCAAGGGTCATCTCGTCCGCATCGGCGACCTTTGCCTTCAGTCGCACAGTACCCGCCGCCGCATCGACGACGTCCACCACCTTCGCGAGCAGCTTGGCGGTGTCGGCGTTGCCCGAGCTGCTCGCGAGTTGCACGGCGCGGCCGAGCTTGGCCGTCGCTCCGCCGACATCGCCCAGTTTGCGGGCTTCCAGGCCCTGTTGGATAGCCTGCGCGAGCTCCGCCTGCCCGGTGTAGTGGGCCACCTGGGCGTTGATGGCGGTCGACGCGGCGAGGTCGTTCGTCCACACCGCGCGGACCAGGCCCTGGGCGAGGACGGCCGGCGCCTCACCGGGTGCCCCCGGCATGAGGAGCGTGGCGCGGGCGGCCAGCATCTCCTGCCCGACCGCCGCGCCCGGGACCCGTACGCACACGTGGTACTCGCGGGACTCGTCGCCCCACGAACCCGTCGGATAGTCCCCGGCGCGCGGGCCCGCCTCGGTGCGGCGGTCGGTCAGGTCGTGGACGGCGGGCGAGACCTGCTTGACGTACTGGATCTCCACGCCCACCGGGGTCCACAGGCGCAGCGAGACGTCCGCGACCTCCTTGCCCATGACGTTCTCCATCATGTGCGTGAAGTCCGCGCTGAGGCGGGCCGGATCGGCCACGATGTCGGCGGTGCCGAGCAGCGCGCCCGCGATGCCGGTGACCTCCTTGACCTCCCAGTCGGTCCCCACGCCGCGGGCGTCACACGTGAAGCGGCCCGCGCAGGCGTCGAGGGTGGCACGGAGTACGGCCGGTTCCTCGTGCTCGTTGCGGCCGTCGGTGAGCAGGATCCCGTGCCGGATCGAGGCGGTCGACCGGCGCAGCAGGCCGTCGGCCAGGCGCAGCCAGGTGCCGATGGCGGTGCCGCCGCCGCAGGACAGGCCGCGCAGGGCCTCTTTGGCCTGGGCGCGGGTGGTCGCGTCGGCGGTGGCCAGGAGACCCTGGCCGGGGTAGACCTCCTTGGCCACGTGCGTACCGGCGATCACGGCGAAGGCGGTGCCGTCGCGGAGGGTGTCGATGGCGGCGGCGGTGGCCTCGCGGGCGCCGCGCATCTTCTCGGGCGGGTACTCCATGGAACCGGAGCAGTCGACCATGATCACGACGGCGGCGCCCTGCGCGGACGTCCGGGTGGCGGTGGCTCCCCCGGTGGAGGTCACCGTCACGATGGCGTGGACGTCGCGGCCGCCCTCGGGGAGGAACTCGTTCTGGTACACGTCCACGCTGAAGCGCGGGGCACTCGGCTTGGCGAAGTTCGCCATCGGTCGGAACTCCTCGGGGCGGGGATCAGGCCTGGCTGGGAGCGGGGCCCTCGGGTGCGGCGAAGGGGACGACGGCGACGGTCACGTTGTCGTGGCCGCCGCCGTCGAGTGCGTGCCCCACCAGGACCTGCGCACTGTGCAGGGGCCTGGCGGCGGCGTCGGCGGGGAGCACCTGGGCGATGTCCCGCGCCGACTCGGCGTAGTTCCACAGGCCGTCGGTGCAGACCACGATCACGCCGTCGTGGTCGGGCTTGAAGGTGGCGGTGTGGGGTTCCAGGTCGTACGCGTCGGCCCCGAGCCAGCCGGTGATGGCGTGCGCGCGGACGTCGGCGTAGGCCTCGGCCTCGCCCATCAGGCCCGCCGCGACCATCTGGGCGGCCCAGGAGTCGTCCTCGGTGAGGCGCCGGGGGAGCGCGGCGCGGTCGTCCGGAACCCAGTACGCGCGGCTGTCGCCGACCCAGCCGATGGTCAGCAGTCCGCCGCTGACGACGGCGCCGACCAGGGTGCAGGCGGGGGCGTTCTGGGCGCCGGGCACCTCGGGGGCGAGGGCGTTCACGGCGGCCGCGGCGGCCAGGATCGCCTCGTGCATGGCCTCCTGGGGGTGCGCGCCGCGGGGGAGGGCGTCGAGCAGGGCCTCGTTGGCGGCGGCCGCGGCGGCGGCCGAAGCCTCGTCGGGGCGGCTGGCCGAGGAGACGCCGTCGCAGACGATGGCCACGGTGGCGGCGGAGCCGTCGGGCAGCGCGGTGGCCGCCACGGCGAAGGAGTCCTCGTTGCGGTGGTGGCGCAGCCCGCGATCGCTGACGGCGGCGACGCTGCCGAGCTCCTCTTCGAGGTGGTCCCGCTCGCGGGGCTGCGCGTGCCCGCAGTGCTCGCAGTACCCGTCGGTGTCCACGCGCCCGGCGCGGCAGGCCACGCAGGTCTTGCCGGAGCCGGCCGGCTGACCGGCGGGCGACTGGCCGCCGTTGGGCGGGGCCGCTTCGTGCGGGGCCCCTTCGTGCGGGTCGCCGTACGGGGCTTCGCCCGCGGGGTACTGGCCCTGCGGCGCGGGGGTGTCGAAGCGGGTCCCGCCTCCGGGGGGCGGGCCCTGCGGTTCGGGGTCTCCGTACGGGGGCTCGTGTCCGGAGGCACCGCCCTGGAGGGCGGATCCGTACGGGGCCTGCGGGCCCGCGCCGTCGGAAGTCGAAGCGGAAGCGGAGGTGAAAGCGGAGTGGGAAGCGGAAGCGTCCGGTTGGGCGGGGTCCGGGGAGGCCGTCGTGTCGGCCCAGCCTTCGGGGCCGCCGATCAGGGTGGGGGCGGCCGTCGACACGCTGCCCCAGCCCGGCGCGGGCTCGCCGGCGTACCCCGAGGCGGTGCGCTCGCCGTAGGCGGTGGCGCCGGAGGGGCGGGACACGAGGCCGTCGTCGGGCGCCGGAGCTCCACCCATCGGGCCGGGTACCGCCGGGGCGACGGCCGGAGCCGGAGCGGCCACCGGAGCCGGAGCGGCCACTGGAACCGGAGCGGCCCCAGGAGCCGGAGCGGCGGGCGGAGCCGCCGGCCGGGCCGGAGCCGGTACCGGAGCCGCCGACGCGGCGGCCGGGGCCGCGGAGCCGGAAGGCGTGAGGGCGTAACCGCAGAGGCCGCAGAAGCGGTCACCCTCCTCCAAGGGTTCCGCGCAGCTGGGGCAGCCAGACAGCCGATGCATCGACATCAATCACACCCACGTCCGGGGACGGAAACGGTTTGCCCGTTCCACCAGTTCGATCCTCTCCTCGCCCCGCTGCGCCAGCCGAGCCAGCACGCGGTACGAGCGCTCCAAGCCGAAGCGCAGCCCCCGCTCGTCCAGTTGGCAACCGAGCAGCGAGGTACGACCGGAATCGGAACCCCGGCTACCCGACAGTACCCAGTTCAGCGCCGAGCCCAGAACTTCCGCCCGCAGCCGCTCGTGGCGCACCGAGTCCAGACCGAACCTTCCCAACGCCTCCACCTGCGCCGCGGCCGCCGCGAGATCCGGCAGCAGCGCTTCCCGCGGTGACCGGTCGCGCAGGCGTGCCCGTACGGCCGCCACCCGCGCGGCGGTGTGGTGGATGGACACCTCCGGTACGGATTCCAGCGTGCGCACGGCTCCGTTGCGGTCCCCGGCGGCCAGCTGCACCCGGGCCAGCCCGAAGGCCGCGCCCACGAAGCCCGGGTCCGTGGTCCACACCAGGCGGTAGTAGTCGGCGGCGTTGTCCAGCTGCCCGAGCACCTCGGCGCACAGGCCCAGGGCCAGCTTCGGCGCCGGTTCGCCGGGGAAGGCGTCGTAGACGGCGTCGAAGGACAGGGCCGCCGTCTCGTCCTCCCCGAAGGCCAGCGAGGCGATGCCGCGGGCCCACACCACCCGCCAGTCGTCCGGATGCCGCTCTTCCAGCCGGAGCAGCGCGTCGGCGACGAGGTCCGCGTCGGTGCCGCCCAGTTCGAGCCGGGCCCGGAGCTCCCGCAGCCGCAGCTCGGCCGATTCGGCGGGCGCCGAGCTCAGCACGGCCAGCAGATCGGCGGGGGCGGAAGCCATCAGGCCCGCCAGGAAGCCGGCGTTGGGATCGGCGGCGTCGACCAGCGGCACGGGCAGCGCCAGTGCGGCCTCGCGGGCGTCGAGCGTCGACCGCTCCGGCCGCCGGAGCAGGGCTCCCTCGGCCGAATGCGGCGGCACGGCCGGCGGTGCCTGGCGCGGGGCCGGTACGGCCGGGTCGGCGGCCCTGTGCGTCGCGGTGGTCACGAGCCCGGTCGTGCCGTACCCGGTGATCGGACCCGCCGGGGGCGGGACCAGCGGGGCGGAAGCCGGACCGGCACCCCGGCCGACGGGTCCCCCCGGCACCGGCAGCGCCGCCGAAGCCGAGCCCGGGAAAGCCGAGCCCGCCGAAGCGGAGCCTGGAGAAGTGGAGCCAGGGGAAGTGGAGGGTGCTGCTCCGGCCGCCCGTCCGCGCCGGGATCCCCGCCGCTTCTCGGCCCGGCCGCCCAGCCAGGAGGCCTCCGCCCCCGACTCGTCGGTGAACAGCCGGTCGTCGGGGACCCGCAGCTCCGGCCCGAACAGCGTGGAGACCTGCGGCCTCGGCCGGCCCGTCTGGAGTGCGACGACCTCCCGCAGCACTCCGGTCAGCTGGTCCGCCATCTCCTGCGCGGACGCGAACCGCCGTCCGGGATCCGGATCGGTGGCCCGGACCAGCAGCCGGTAGAAGGACTCGTACCGCCCGAACACCTCGATGTGCTGCGGGTCGGGCAGCGAGTCCACGAAGACGTTCGTGTACCCCTGGAAGTCGAAGGTCAGGACGGCCAGCGTGCGCGCCACCGTGTACAGGTCGGAGGCGACCGACGGTCCGGCCTCCGCGACCTCCGGCGCCTGATAGCCCACGGTGCCGTAGATGGCCGACTCCTCGTCGTCCATCCGCCGCACCGCGCCCATGTCGATCAGCTTCAGCTGGTCTGCCTGCTGGATGGCGTTGTCGACCTTGAAGTCGCAGTACAGGAGGTTCCTGCTGTGCAGGTGGCCGAGCGCCTCCAGCGCCTCGATGCCGTACGCGCAGGCCTGCTCGACCGGCAGCGGATCGCGCCGGCCGTCCGGCCGCCGCCGCTCGTTGGCGATCTCCTTGAGCGATTTGCCGCCGACGTACTCCATGACGATGTACCCGTCCAGCGAACCGGTCCGCTGGTCCAGGTGCTCCACGAAGTTGTAGATCCGCACGATGTTGGAGTGCTCGATCTCCGCGAGGAAGCGCCGCTCCGAGATCGCGGCCGCCATCGCGTCCTGGTCGCCGGTGTCCAGCAGGCCCTTGAGCACCACCCACCGGTCCGACACGGCCCGGTCCACCGCGAGGTAGACCCAGCCGAGGCCGCCGTGCGCGAGGCAGCCGGCCACCTCGTACTGGCCGTGGACGAGATCGCCCGCGCGGAGCTTGGGCACGAAGGAGTACGGATGCCCGCACTTGGTGCAGAAACCTTCCGTCCGTCCCGGCCGCTCACCGCGCGCCCGGCCCACCGGAGCACCGCAGTCCGAGCGCGAGCAGAACCGCTTGCGCTCCGGCACCTCCGGGTTCTCCAGCACCGCCGCCGAAGGATCCGGACGAGGCACCTCCGGCATGTTGACCAGCCCGGCCCCGAGCCGGCTGCGTCCCGAGGACGAGGCGGCCGAGCCCGAGCTGCGCACCGACACCGAGCGGGTGGAGGCGGTGCCGCCCGCCACGGCGCGCGAGAGCCGGCCGGACACCGAGCGCCGGGAGGAGGACGAGCGCGAGGAGCGGGAGGCACGCGAGGACGACGAAGAGGACGAGGACCGGCCGGACCCGTGGGATCCCTGCGACCCGTAGGAGCCGTGGGACCCCTGCGAGTCCCCGTGGCGCGCCGCGCTCGTCATCGCCGTCGGCACGGACACCAGCTCTTCGGCGCCCGCCGCGACGGCGCCGGCCGGGGCCAGCCCGCAGGTGCCGCAGTAGAGCTCGCCGCCGCCCATGTCCTCGTACGACCCCGGGCAGCCGGGGCGCATGCACGCCGTTCCGGTCAGACTCATGCGTCCCCCTCCCTCGGCCCCTCGGGCCACTCCCGAACCGACGGTTCGCGCTGGTCCCGCGGTTCCCACTGTTGCTCGTCTGCTTGCTGCGTCCGCTGCTGCTGTGGCACCAGGGACTCGGCCGTCGCCTGCTGGTAGCGCCACACGGCCTGCTCGGCGGCCCGCAGATCGCAGGGCGCGCTCCACAGCATCCGCCGGGCCGTGTCGTACCGCTCGATCAGCAACGGGTCCTGCGCCATCCCGTGCCGGGCGACCTTCGCCTTGTACGCGTCGAGCCGGCCGCGCAGTTCGGCCCGCACGGCCAGCGGGGCCGTCACCGCCGTCAACGATTCACGGGCCCGCAGCAGTTCCTCCTCGGCGCGCACCTCCAGCGACTCCAGCAGCGGGGACAGCCGGTGCCACTGGGACCGCCGACGGTACTCGGCGGCCGCCGACAACTCCTCCTGCAGCGCCGTCGGCGGACCGCTCACCGCCGGCACCTCGGACGCCGCGATCTTCGCCAGCACCTCGGCGCGCGCTTTGCGGGCTTCCGCCAAGGTCCGGTCGGCCCGCGAGAGCACGTCCCGCAGACCGATCAGCCGCTGCTCGGAATCCTGCCGGACGGCCAGTACCGCCTCGACCTCCCGGCGTACGTCTTCCAGCGCGAGGGCGGCCCGGTCGTAGCGCCTGGTGTCGGGGCGGCCGCCACCGGGCGCCGAACTCCCGGCCGCCGGGACCCAGAACGCCAGCGGGTCCGCGATCACCCGCTCCCGCAGCTCCGCCAGCTCGGTGGTGATGGCCTCCAGGTCGTCCCCCGAGGGGTGCTCGCCCGGGCGGACCCCGACGGAGTGGGCCAGCGAGCGCGTGCGGTGCAGTTCGGCGGCGAGCAGGTCGATCCGGGCGGGCAGGGCCGACCACACCGAGTCGGCGGCGACCACCACGTCCAGCGAGGCGGCGTACAGCTCGTTCATCCGGGCCACCAGCTCGGCGAGCGAGAACCGCTCCGCCAGCGGAGCACCCTCCACCCCGGCCCCGGAGATCAGCACACCGGGCCCGCGCAGCCGGTCGGTGAGCTCGACCAGGTCCTCGCGGCCGGGCCAGCGGCGGCGCTCCCGGACCTCCCGGGCGGCGGCCAGGGCCCCGCTGTAGGCGTCGAAGTACCGCCACAGCCGGGTGATGGCCGCGTCGGCCGCGGCCCACCGCTCCTTGGTGAGCCCGGTCAGCCCGGCACCCTCCAGCAGCCGCCGTCCGGCGTGGTCCTGGAGCGCGAGCAGCGAGGTCTCGACGGCCTCGTGCTCCGCGCCCAGCCGGGACAGCGCGCGGTCCACGCCGTCCCGGTCCATCACTGCCGATCCAGCTTCCACCGGCCCCGCCTCCGCCTTCGTCTCCGGTCTCCTGCCGTCGGGCTCCGAATCCGCCACCGGCCTCAGTCCCGGTACTTGGGCGCGGGCGGGCCGCTGACGCCGGGCAGCACGGGCTGGAGGTGGGTCCTGTAGGCGGCCATCCACGGGCTGCCGTCCCCGCCCGCGCGGTACTCCTCCAGCACCTTGTTGACCCGGCGCACCAGATCACCCGCGTCCTTGTTCATGGCCACCCCGTAGAACTCCTTGGTGAACGGGGAGCCGACCAGCTGGATCGACGGGTCCTGCGCGGCCTGGCCGGCCGCGAGGGCGTTGTCGGTGACGATGCCGTCCACCTCGCCGAGCTGCAGCCGGACCAGGCAGTCCAGCTGGTTGGGCACGCTGACGGGTACGGAACCGTACGACTGGGCCGCCAGCGCCGCCTCCGCCGTGGAGCCGGCGGCCGTGCACACCTTGCGGCCCTTCAGCGAGGCGTCGTAGCCGGTGATCGCCGAGCCCTTGGGCGCCAGCACCTGCTGCCCGGCCTCGAAGTACGCCGTCGAGAAGGCGACGTCCTCCAGCCGCTGGCAGTTGACCGTCATGGTCCGCACCACGATGTCGACGGTGTTGTCCTTGAGCGCGGGGATGCGCTGGCTGGTGGGGATCGCCCGGTAGATGACCTTCTCGGAGTCGCCCAGGATGTCCTTGGCTATGGCCTTGACCAGGGCGATGTCGAAGCCGTCCAGCTGGCCGGCCGGATTGCGGTAGCCCCATTTGAAGCTGTTCTGGTCCACGCCGGCCACGAGGTGGCCCGCGTCGCGGATCCGCTGGATGGCCGCCCCGTCCAGGCCGTTCGGGCGCAGGCTGGCCTCCGGGTCCGAGCAGGTGTCGCCCGGGGCCTGCGGGGCGAGGGCCATCCTGACCGGTTCGCGGACCACCGGGGGGCGCCCGCCGCCCGGGGTCGCGTGGGCCAGCGGCAGCAGTACGGCCGCGGCCGTCAGCGCGCAGGCGACGGCCATCGCGCTGACCCCGCCCCAGCCGCGCATCCGGCCCGCGAACCGCGGTACGGCACGGACTCCGTGGCCGTCGTGGCCGTGATGGCCCTCGTGCCCGCCGGTGCCCGGCTCTTCGCGCCCCACACGTCCCAGCATCGCTCTCACCTGTACTCCGAAAGCCTGCGCCCGATGCCGAGCAGTGCCGCCGCCGCGCCGACGACCACCAGGGCCGCCGTGCCTGTCACCAGACCGCCGAGCGCGCCCAGCCCGTCCCGGGCCGCCCGGGTGAACTCCCGCTGCTCGTGGGCCACGGCCTGTTCCAGCGAGGCGTCCACCGTATCGAAGGCGGCCCCGCTGTACTCCTTGTGGTCCCGGTCCCCGATGACCTGGCCGAGGGCGCCCTGGTAGTCACCCGTCAGGTCCGTCTGCCGGGCCGCCGCGTGCAGTTCCCTCCACCGCTTAACGCCGTCCGCGGCGCGGGCGACGGGCGCTCGCCCGGCCTCGTCGTCGGCCAGCTTCGAGGCGGTCGCGAGGCCCGCTTCCAGGTCCTCCATGTCCTTGCCGAAGTCCACGTCGTACTTGTCGGACTTCTTGTCCTCGGCGAGTACGGCGCCCCGCGAGATCAGCGTCAGGTTCTCGCTGGCCCGCGCCTGGAGCGAGGCGATCCGCGCGTCGTTGAGCACCTTGAGGGACTCCTGCCCGTCCGTGCGGGCCTCGCTCAGCCCCGACCGGGCGACCGTGTGCCCCGCGGCGAGCCACAGCAGCACCACCAGCGAGGCGGCCGTCGCGGCGACGAGCCCGTGGTTGAGGACGCGGTTGGTCCGGCGGTAGTTGCGCCGTTGGGCCCAGACCAGGGCGGCGAGCGCGAGCAGGCCCGCTCCGAACGAGGCCAGCGGCAGCGCGCGGGCGTCGTCGTAGTCGGTGTAGAGCCGCCCGGTCTCCGCCTCGTAGAGCCGCTGCGCGGCGGGCAGCAGCTGGGTGCTCATCTGCTCGTTCGCGTACCGGAGGTAGGCGCCGCCGAGCGGCAGGCCCTGCTTGTTGGTGGCCCGCGCCTGCTCGATCAGGCCGGTGTAGCGGGGGAGCTGCTCGCTCAGCAGGGTGATCTGCTTGCGGGAGTCCTCGTCGGCCCGGGTGTTGGCGGCCGCGCTGATCAGCAGCCGGGACGCGTTGGCTATGTCCTTCTCGTACCTCTGGCGGACCTCGCGGGGCTCGTTGGAGCCCGCCAGGAAGCCGCTGGAGGAGACGGTGTCGGCGTCCGCGAGGGAGCGGTAGATGCTCGCCGCGTCGGCGCTCAGCGGCTGGCTGCGGCCCACCACGTCGTCGGCGGCGGTGACCCGGCCGGAGATCTCCCAGACGGCGACCGCGCCGAACAGCAGGACCAGCGCGGCCAGTACCGCGCCGATGATCCGAAGCCGGCCGGGCTCGGTCGTGGCGGCGGCGCGCAGCCGCTCCACGCCCTCGGCCCAGGCGGTGCTCCGCCCGGGCAGGCCGTCGGGCGGCGGCGCCGGAGGGCCGGAAGGCGCCGCGACGGGGCCGCCCGGCGCGGGCGCGCGTGATGTGATGGCCACCGTGACCTCCCCCTCGGTCCGTAGTGCTTCGCAGCAGTATGGCCTGAGTGACGGTCGACCACAGCACCCGGTACTGGATCAGTCACGATCCGCCCCGGTCCGTGACCCCCACGCGGCGGACCGCCCGTGGGACACCACCCCACCGGCGCCCCCGTCACTCCCTCACCGTCAATACGCCCCGGCGGCCGCCATGGTTCCGGACCGGCCCCGCCCGGCCCCGGGTTCACCCGAAATGGGCACGGAGCTTCCCGTAGGCCCCGGGGCCCGCCCCGAGCGCGTCCAGGCCCAGCAGTCCGGCGCCCAGCACCGGCGGGGCGCTCACCACGGACGGCCGGGCGTAGGGGGCCCGCTCGGCCAGCATCGCCTCGATCCGCCCGTTGAGCTGCGGATGCCGCGCCGTCAGCACGCTGCCCCCCAGCAGCACGGGTGCCTCCTCGGCCAGCAGGCCCAGCCGCTCCAGCGCCACCGACGCGAGCGCCACCACCTCGTCGGCCTGCCGCTCCACGAGGGCCGAGGCCACCGGGTCGCCGGCCGCGGCCACCGCGAACAGCACCGGCACCAGCTCGTGGACCCGGCCGGGCGCGATCGTGCCCAGGTGCACCGCCTCGATCAGCTCGTACATGGAGCCGAGGCCGAAGTGGTCCGCCAGCGCCCCCGCCAGCGCGGTCGGGCCGCCGCGGCCGTCCTCGGCCCGCGCCGCCCACCACATGGCCTCGGCGGCGAGCCCGCCACCGCCGCCCCAGTCGCCGGAGATCTGCCCGAGCGCCGGGAAGCGGGCCGTGCGCCCGTCGGGCAGCATGCCCACGCAGTTGATGCCGGCCCCGCACACCACCGCGACCCCGCGCGGTCCCCCGGCCGCCGACAGCCCGGCCCGCAGGATCGCGAAGGTGTCGTTGCGGACCTCGGTGGCCGCGCCCCAGCCGCGCGCGCGGATGGAGTCCGCGAGCCGGCGCTCCTCCACCGGCAGATCGGCGTTGGCCAGACACGCCGCGACCCGGGCGGCGTACGGGACTCCGGGCGCGAGCCGGGGCAGTCCGGCGGCCTCGGCCGCCTCGGCGACGGCCCGCCCCAGGACGTCCACCGCCGCCTCCACGCCGACGCGCGGGGGCTGGAAGCCGCCCGCGCGCCCGAAGCCGAGGACCGTGCCGTCCGCGGCGATCAGCGCCACGTCCGTCTTGCTGTTCCCCGCGTCGACGGCGAGGACCGCCGCGGCCGGCGGTGGGGGAACGGGCCGGCTCACGCCCATGCCAGATGCTCCTTGTTGTGCGCGAGGAGCCGGTCGGTCAGCCCCTCGGCGAGGTCGAACTGGCCGACCAGCGGGTGGGCCAGCAGGGCCTTGAACACCCGCTCGCGGCCGCCGCGCACGGCCGCGTCCAGCGCGAGGTCCTCGTACGCCGTCACGTGGGAGACCAGACCGGCGAACAGCGGGTCCAGCCGGGACACGGCCAGCGGCGTCGGTCCGGAGCGGTCCACCCGGGCCTGCACCTCGATGACCGCGTCGTCCGGGAGGAACGCGAGGGTCCCGTTGTTCAGCGTGTTGACCACCTGGACGGCGCTGCCGCCGTCGCCCAGCAGGGCGGCGGCCAGGTCCACGGCGGCCTCCGAGTAGAAGGCGCCGCCACGCTTGGCCAGCAGTTCCGGCTTCTCGTCGAGCGCGGGGTCCGCGTACAGGCCGAGCAGTTCCTTCTCCATCGCGGCGACCTCGGCGGCCCGCGAGGGCTTGGTGCCGAGCTCCCGGACGACCTCGTCGTGCGCGTAGAAGTAGCGCAGGTAGTACGAGGGGACCACGCCGAGCCGGTCCAGGACCGCGCGCGGCAGGCGCAGGTCCGCGGCGATGGCCTCGCCGTGCGCGGCCAGCAGCCGCGGCAGCAGGTTCTCGCCCTGCGGGCCGCCCTTGCGGACGCCCAGCTCCCACGTGAGGTGGTTGAGGCCCACGTGGTCGAGGTGGATGTCGGCCGGCGTCAGGTCCAGCATCGCCGCGAACCTGCGCTGGAAGCCGATGGCGACGTTGCACAGCCCGACCGCCTTGTGCCCGGCCTGGAGCAGGGCGCGGGTGACGATCCCGACCGGATTGGTGAAGTCGATGATCCAGGCGTCCGGATTGCCGCGCCGGACCCGCTCCGCGATGTCGAGGACCACCGGGACCGTCCGCAGGGCCTTGGCCAGGCCGCCCGCACCGGTGGTCTCCTGCCCGACGCAGCCGCACTCCAGCGGCCAGGTCTCGTCCTTCAGGCGGGCCGCCTGCCCGCCGATGCGCAGCTGGAGGAGGACCGCGTCGGCGTCGGCCACTCCCGCGTCGAGGTCGGAGGTGGTGGTGATCAGCCCCGGGTGCTCCTGCTTGGCGAAGATCCGCCGGGCCAGGCCGCCGATCAGCTCAAGGCGTTCGGCGGCCGGGTCGATCAGCACCAGCTCGCTGATGGGCAGGGTGTCGCGCAGTCGCGCGAATCCGTCGATCAGCTCGGGGGTGTAGGTGGAACCGCCGCCCACCACTGCGAGTTTCATCGTGACTAGCCTTTCACTCCGGTCAGGGTGACGCCTTCGACGAACGCCTTCTGGGCGAAGAAGAAGAGGACGATCACCGGGGCCATGACCAGCACGGTCGCCGCCATGGTCAGGTTCCAGTTGGTGTGGTGGGCGCCCTTGAAGGACTCCAGTCCGTAGCTGAGGGTCCAGGCGGCCGGGTTGTCGGACGCGTAGATCTGCGGGCCGAAGTAGTCGTTCCAGGCGGAAAAGAACTGGAACAGCGCGACGGCCGCGATCCCCGGCTTCGCCATCGGCAGCACCACGCGCAGCAGCGTGCGGAGCTCGCCGCAGCCGTCGACCTTGGCCGCGTCCAGGTACTCGTCCGGGATGGTCAGCAGGAACTGGCGCAGCAGGAAGATGGAGAAGGCGTCGCCGAAGGCCATCGGGATGATCAGCGGCCACAGCGTGCCGGACAGGTCCAGCTGCTTCGCCCAGAACAGGTACATCGGGATGACGACCACCTGGGGCGGCAGCATCATCATGGCGATGACCAGCAGCAGCGACAGCCGCCGGCCGCGGAAGCGGAACTTGGCGAGCGCGTAGGCGACGGGCACCGAGGAGACCACGGTCAAGAGTGTGCCGAGGCCCGCGTACAGCAGGGTGTTGCGCCACCAGGTCAGGAAACCGGGGGTGTTCCACACCTTCGCGTAGTTCCCCCAGTCCCAGGTGTGCGGCCACAGGTCGCGGGTCAGGGCCTGCTGGTCGCTCATCACCGAGGTCAGGAAGAGGAAGACGAACGGCAGGACGAAGAAGAGCGCCGCCGCGACGCCGAGGGAGTGCACGGCGACCCAGTGCAGGGCGGCCCGGCGGCGCGCGGTGCGCACCGCCCGCGCCGAATCCGGTGTGCCGGGTGCGGCGGGACGCGCGGTCCGCTGCGTGCGGCTGATGGTTGTCGGGCTCATGATTCTCAGTCCCCTGCCTCGATCAGCCCGCCGCGCCGCCGCATCAGCAGCGCGGTGAAGGCCATGGAGAGGGCGAACAGCACCAGGGCGACCACGCACGCGGTGCCGTAGTCGAAGCGCTGGAAGCCGACGTTGTAGATGACCTGGGGCAGCGTCAGCGTGGACTTGTCGGGGTACCCGGGCTCGAACTGCTGTCCCGAGCCGCCGATCACACCGGACGCCACCTTCCCCGCCACCAGGGGCTGCGTGTAGTACTGCATGGCCTGGATGACTCCGGTGACCACGGCGAACAGGATGATCGGGGAGATGTTCGGCAGGGTGATGTGGCGGAACCGCGCCGGCGCCCCGGCCCCGTCCAGCTCGGCGGCCTCGTACTGCTCGCGCGGTACGTCGAGCAGGGCGGCCATGAAGATGACCATCAGGTCGCCCACCCCCCACACGGCGAGCGCGGTCAGCGCGGGTTTGGACCAGTCCGCGTCGGTGAACCAGCCGGGCGTGCCCAGCCCGACCGAGTCCAGCAGGACGTTGACCGGGCCGGTGCCGGGGTTGAGCAGGAACACGAAGGCCAGGGTCGCGGCCACCGGCGGGGCCAGGTAGGGCAGGTAGAACAGGGTGCGGAAGACGCCCGTACCCAGCTTGATCTTGGTGATGAGCAGGCCGATGCCGAGGCCGAAGGCGACGCGGCAGGCGACCATCACCACGACCAGCCACAGGGTGTTGCTCATGGCCGGCCAGAACATCGGGGAATCGGTGAAGACGTACGACCAGTTCTCCAGGCCGTTGAAGACGGGCGGGCGGAAGCCGTCGTACTTGGTGAAGGAGAAGTAGACGGTGGAGAGCAGCGGGTAGGCGAAGAAGACGCTGAACCCGATCAGCCAGGGCGACATGAAGGCCGCCGTCCGGAGCGCCGACCTGCGGCGCTTCGAACGCAGCTCCGGGGAGACGGCGGTGCCGTTCGCGTTCATCGGGGCCTACTTCGCCTTCGCGATGTCCGTGTCGATCTGCTGGTCGGTCTTGGCGAGACCGGCCGGGATGTCCGCGACCTCGCCCTTCTCGACCGCGTACGCGAAGTCCGTGAAGGTCAGCTGGTAGGTGCCGCCGTCGACCTGCGCGGGAGTGGTGTTCGACTTCGGGTGCTTGGCGATGTCGATGAACGTCTTGAACTCCGGGGTCACCTGGAGCCTGGGGGACTCCAGCGCGGCCAGCGTGGACGGCACGTTGTGGATGGCGTTCGCGAAGTCCACGACCGCGTCGGTGTCGGTGGTCATGTACCTGGTCAGCTCCCAGGCGGCGTTCTGCTTCTTGCTGCCCGAGGCGATGCCCATGATCGTGCCGGCGAGGTAGCCCTTGCCGTAGTCGGCGATCTGGTCGTCCGGGACGGGCAGCGGCGCGGTCGCGATCTCGAACTTGGCACCGGCCTCCTTCGCCATGGCGGCCCGCCACTCGCCGTCGATCTGCATGGCCACCAGGCCCAGGTGGAAGGGATGCTCAGCGCTCCACTCGTCGCCGAAGGTGGTGCGGAACTTCTCCAGCTTGTCGTAGCCGCCGAGCTTGGTGACCAGGTCCTTCTGCGCCGTCAGCATCTTCGCGAAGGCGGGGTCCTTGGCCAGGTTCGATTTGCCGTCGGCGCCGAAGTACGAGGGGCTCCACTGGGCGGCCAGGCGCTGCGGGGCGGTCTCGTAGCCGTGGTAGGTGGGCATGATGCCGAGCTGCTCGTACGAATCGCCCTTGGCCACCGTCAGCTTCTGCGCGGCCGCCTCGAACTGGCTCCAGGTCTTGGGCGCTTCGGTGATGCCGGCGGCGTCGAAGGCGGTCTTGTTGTAGACGAGGCCGTACGCGTCGTTCAGCAGCGGCAGCGTGCACTGGTTGCCCTTGAACTGGGTGTACTCCAGCAGGGACTTGGGGAAGACCTTGGTCTTGTCGACCCCGGACTTCTCGAGGAAGGGGTTCAGGTCGGCGAAGGCGCCGGTGTTGCAGAACTTGCCGACGCTGTCGGTGGTGAAGGAGGCGACCACGTCGGGGGCCTTGTCGCCGCCCGCGCGCAGCGCCTGGTTGGTCTTGTCGTCCGTCATGTTGCCCGTGACGTTGACCTTGATGTTCGGGTGCGCCTTCTGGAACCGGGCGATGTTGTCCTCGATCGCCTTGATCTCGCTGGGGGCCGACCAGCCGTGCCAGAAGTTGAGGGTGACGTCCTTGTCCGGGTCGTTGGAGGCCGTGTTGGACGCGGAGCCCGTACACGCGGAGGCGAGTACGGATATCGCGGCGACGGCGGTGGCGGCGGCGGTCAGGCGGCGGAATCTGGGCATGACGGAGTCACTCTCTGCGCGGGGGGACTTCCTGGAGGTGGTGCGGGGAGGACGAACGGGTCCTGCGGGGGCGGGGGGTGCGGAGGTGCGGAACGTGGGGGTGGTGCGGGTCCGGCGTGCTGCGTGCCGCGTCCGGCAGTGGTGCGGTTCAGCGGCGCGAGGTGTCGAAGACCTCGTCGCGGGTGGCGGCCAGGGCGCTCTCCAGCGCCCCGCGCAGCACGGGCCGTTCCCGTACCTCGCCGGACACCAGCAGGGGCCGGGACGGTGCGAGGTCGGCGAGCTCCGCTTCGATGAGCTCGCGCAGCGGTTCCCCGCCCGCGATGGTCACCGCCCCGGAGAGGACCACGATCTCCGGGTCCAGTACGGCGACCAGCGAGGCGAGACCGGTGGTGAGCGCGGTGGCGTACTCGCGCAGGAGCAGCAGGTTGGCCCCCTCGGGCGCGGCGGCCGCCTGGGACAGCAGCGCGGCGGCCCGCTCGACCATCGCCCCGGCCTCGGCGCCGTGCACGGCGCCGTGCACCGATCCGGACGCGGCGGTCGGCGGGGCCTCGATGCCGAGGCGCGCGGCCATGGCCGGCAGCACCTGTACGCCGGCCAGTTCCTGGTAGCCGCCGGAGTTGATCCGCGTGACCTGGCGGACGAGCGGGTGCCCGGGGACCGGCAGGAAGCCGACCTCGCCCGCGCCGCCGGTCCAGCCCCGGTGCAGCCGGCCGCCGAGGACGAGGGCGGCGCCGAGGCCCTCCTCGTTCCACAGCAGGACGAAGTCCTCGTGGCCGCGGGCGGCGCCCAGGCGCTGCTCGGCGACGGCGGCGAGGTTCACGTCGTTCTCGTACTCGACCGGCATGGGCAGGGCGGCCGCGAGCTCGTCGAGGAGCGTGGGGGACTGCCAGCCCACGAGGTGGTCGGCGTAGCGCAGCACCCCGGTGCGGGGGTCGAAGGAGCCGGGGGTCGCGATGACCACCCGGTGGATGTCGGCGAGGTGCAGCCCGGCGTCCTTGACGGCTTCGCCGAGGGCGCGGGTGACCTGCGCGACCGGTCCGGTGCCCTCGGAGTACGCGAGTTCGTGGCTGCCGATCACCTCGCCGGTGAGGTCGGCGACGGAGGCGAGGATCCGCCCTGGGGTGACGTCCAGTCCGGCCACGTGGGCGGCGCGCGCGTTGACCGCGTAGAGCTGGGCGTTGGGGCCGGGGCGGCCGGCGGCGGTGCCGGTGGCGACGACCAGACCGGCGGCCTCCAGCCGGGCCAGCAGCTGGGAGGCCGTGGGCTTGGAGAGGCCGGTGAGGTGCCCGATCCGGGTCCGCGACAGCGGACCGTGCGTCAGCAGGAGCTCGAGGGCGGCCCGGTCGTTCAGGGCGCGCAACAGGCTGGGCGTACCGGGGGTGGCGGCGGGCATGGGGTTTTTTCTCCCTCACCGAGGTGAACTGTTAGGTAAGTTTCCTATTGGTGAGGGGGTGTGTCAATGGCACTGACCGTCCCATACTCCGGTCGTCGGCTCCGATACTCCGGTCGTCGGCTCCGGGTGTCGCCTCCGGTCGCCGCCGCCGATCCGACACGCCGCTGCCCCCGCGGAGGAAACCTGCGGGGGCAGCGGGACGGGAAGGGAGCCGGGCGCTACTTGGTGATCCTGGGACCGGTGCCGCCGGCGGCCGGCGGCGGGATCGGCGCCGTCGCCAGGGACTGCGGCGAGGTCGGGTTGGCCAGCGCCGAGGGAGCGTCGACGGCGGCGGCCGGGTCGGCCGGGGCCTCGTCCTCGTCGGCGGCCGGCGCACCGCCGACTATCCCGATGCCCGCGGCGTCGAAGGCGTCCTTGATGCGCCAGCGCAGTTCCCGCTCCACGGCGAACTGCTGGCCCGGCATCGTCTTGGCCGAGACCTTCACCGTCATCGAGGCCAGCAGCACCTCGTCCAGGCCCAGCACCTCCACCGGACCCCACAGCCGCTCGTCCCACGGGGACTCCTTGGCGAGGGTGTCGGCGATGACCTGGACCACCTCGCGGATGCGGGAGAGGCTCTCGGTCGGCTTGACCTGCACGGCCACCCCGGCCGTGGCCCAGCCCTGGCTGAGGTTGCCGATCCGCTTGATCTCGCCGTTGCGGACGTACCAGATCTCGCCGTTGTCACCGCGGAGCTTCGTGACGCGCAGACCCACCTCGACGACCTCGCCCGAGGCCACGCCGGCGTCGATCTTGTCGCCGACGCCGTACTGGTCCTCAAGGATCATGAACACGCCGGAGAGGAAGTCCGTGACCAGGTTCCGGGCGCCGAAACCGATCGCCACACCGGCCACACCCGCACTGGCGAGCAGCGGGCCCAGATTGATGTCGAGCGCGCCGAGCACCATCAGCCCGGCCGTGCCGAGGATCAGGAACGAGGCCACCGAGCGCAGGACCGAGCCGATCGCCTCGGACCGCTGACGGCGCCGCTCGGCATTGACCAGCAGCCCGCCCAGGGCGGTTCCCTCGACGGCGGCCGCGCCGCGGTTCATCCGGGTGATCAGCTTGGTCAGCGACTTCCTGACCACCGAACGCAGGGCGAAGGCGATGACCAGGATGAGGAGGATCCGCAGGCCCAGATACAGCCATCCGGCCCAGTTCTCCTCGATGAAGCTGGCGGCGTTGGTGACGTTCTCGTGGGTCTCTCTGATCGTTTCGGACGCGTCCGGGTTGTCGGCTGCGAGGGGTAGCAGGGCGGCAGGCCTGGGCACGGCGGGGAACCTCCAGATGTAGCGTCCTGCCCCCGGAAGTGGGGTGGGGGCAGACCAACCACACTAACGGGGCACCGGACCGAGGTTGTTGCCGTGTTCGAGGGAGAGACCAGACTCACGCGGGGATGAAGCGGGTGTGGTCGAAAACACCTCGGACCCGTTACGGGCGCGTGGTGGCGCTTCGACCAGCCGTAAGGGGAGACTGGAAAGCAGATCGTCCCGGCGCGAGCCACGCGCCGCCGACGTACAAGGAGGCAGTCCGTGCCGCACGTCCTGGTCCTCAACGCGTCGTACGAGCCCCTCGGCGTCGTACCGCTCCGCCGCGCGCTCGTCCTCGTCCTGGAGAACAAAGCGGTCTCCTTGGAAGAATCCGGCGCCTTTCTGCACAGCGCGACAAGGGCCGTCCCCGCTCCCAGCGTGGTCCGGCTCAAGCGCTTCGTGCGGGTCCCCTACCGGGGGCCCGTTCCGCTCACCCGGCGCGCGTTGTTCGCGCGGGACGGCGGCCGCTGCATGTACTGCGGAGCCGTCGCCACGAGCGTCGACCACGTCGTCCCCCGCAGCCGGGGCGGCCAGCACGCGTGGGACAACGTCGTCGCCGCCTGCCGCCGCTGCAACCACGTCAAAGCCGACCGGCACCTGGTGGACCTCGGCTGGCGGCTGCGGCACCAGCCGGCCCCGCCGTCCGGGCTGGCGTGGCGGATCATCGGGACGGGGCACCGGGATCCGCGGTGGATGCCGTATCTGGAGCCTTACGGGGCGGAGGATGCGCTGGAGCGCATCGGGGTGTCGGTGGCGTCCTGATCCCGCCGCGGCGCTCGACGCGGTGCTCGCACCGGGCGGCGCCCCTGACGGGCCTTCCCGGCTTCGCCGCGCTGCGCCGGATTCCGTCCGGCGGGGCCTGATTCGGGGAATCCCGCCGTGTGGTGCGGTGCGGGGGCCGGTGGGCGGGTGCGGGTGGGTGCGCCGCTGCGCGGGGCCTGGTCCCCTACCCGCCCTTCCACCGTTCCCCGGGCTCCGCCCGGACCCGAGTGCCCCGGGGCTCCGCCCCGGACCCGCCCCGGGGTTTGCTCGGACCCGAGTGACCCGGAGCGCCGCGGGCCCCGCCCGCCCGAGAGACCGGGAGCTGCGCCCCAGATCCCACCTCGGGCTCCGCCCGGGACCCGGCCTCGGGTTCTGCTCGGGCGTGGGAGACCCGGGGTTGCGCCCCGGACCCGGCTCCGGGCTCGGCGCAGCCCCGCGAGAGCCGGGGCTGCGCCCCGGACCCGCGCGTCAGTCCCCCCAGCTACCGCTGCGAGCGGCCCCCGGCGGGGCCGGCGTGTAGCCCCCCGGAGCGGGCCCGTGCGTGGGCCACGGCGTGGGGTCTTCCTCGGGCCCGGCGGCAGTCGGCGGGTGGGCTAAGGGGATACCGCGAAGGCTTCGGCGGTGAGGAGGCTGCAGCCGAAGCGGGTGGCCCGGGTTTCGCACGTGACGCGGAGGAACCTCGTGTCCGGTGGCGCGGCGGGGAGGTGGATCGTGTCGACGCCGCCCGTCGAGGAGACCGTCGTCGACGGGTGCCAGGTGGTGCCGTCCGGGGACGTCTCCACCCGGAAGCGGGACGGGTACGCCTCCTGCCAGGCCAGCCGCAGCAGGCCGACGCGGGCCGGGGCCGGGAGCTCCGCCTGCCACCAGGCTCCGTCGGCCGCCGGGGACGACCAGCGCGTGGTGGGGGAGTCGTCCAGCGCGCCCGAGGCCGGGAAGTCCGGGGTCTCGTCCGCGGAGGACGTGGCGCGGGCGCCCCGCAGCAGGTTCGGGCCCGCCGTGCGCGGGAAGGCGCGGACCGTCAGCGTGCGGGTCTGCGCGCCGAAGGTCACCGGGACCTCGTAGGTGCCCGGCGCCGTGCCGGCCGCCACCGCGACCTCCACCGGGACGCTGACCTTCGTACCGCGCGGGGCCACCGCACTCTCCGGGACGCGGACCTCGATGCCCGGCGGCGCCGCCGCCGACAGCGGCCCGCGGACCTCGCCGGGCCGCAGCGCGGACAGCTCCGCCGGGACCCGCAGGGCGGGCCCGCCGATCTCCGCGTCCACGGACCGCGCCAGCTCGAAGCGGGCCTCGGGGCCGTCCGCCGTCCACGGGACCACGCCGTGCACGGCCGGAGCCGGGCCCGACCAGGTGAGCCGGACCGCGTCGGCCCGCAGGCCGCCCACGTCCGCCTGGGTCCAGCCCGACGCCGCCGCTTCGGCGACCTTGCGCCAGCCCTCGCCCGGTACGTGTGCTTCGACCGCCGCGCCCCGGCTCCCGGGCGGCAGCGGGTCGGTCATGACGGTCACCGTCGACACCGGGCGGACCTCCGGCAGCCGGACCGTCCAGGAGTCCGCCGACTCGGATACGGTGCCCTCCGCCGCCCGGGCCGCGCCCGTCCACGCGTCGGCCTCGGCCGCCGCCCTGGCGAGGAAGGGGTCCAGCACCGCCTTGTCCACCCGGACGGTGTCCGCCTCGGGCGCCAGCGCCTTGCGCGCGGCGGCCAGGCCCCGCGAGGACTGCCAGGCGGCCGCCCCGTCCCCGCGGGCCTGCGCCTGGAGGACGTCGAGGGCCAGCTCGCCGGCTGCTCCGTAGCGGGCGAGCCGCGACAGCCAGGGGCCCGCCTCCTCGGCGAGGCCCGGCAGCCGGTCGGGGGCCTCGCGCAGCACCCGGAACGCGGCCCGCAGCCGGTCGCCGGCGGCCGGGTCGCCGGCGGCCCGGGTCCGCCAGAACTCCTCGACCAGCGGGACCAGGTAGGCCGATTCCGGCTGGGCGAGGCCGGAGGAGGTGGTGTTCCCGGCCAGCGCGGCCAGCGCCTCCGCGGCCTTCGGGTCCGGTCCCGCGAGATCGGCGACGGCCGCCGCCCAGGAGGCGGCGGCCCGGTAGCCGCGCGGGTTCCACGTGAAGTCCGCCGCCGTGAACAGCGGGATGCGGGACAACGTGCCCTGTGACATCGCGTTGGCCAGTACGCCGGCCGACCCGCCCGCCACCGCCGGGTCCCGCCCCGCGTACGGGCCGAGGAAGATCCGGCCCGGATCCCAGTCGTTCACCGGGTAGTTGTCCATGGTGACCAGCGGGTGCCCGAGCGCGGAACGGGCCCCGGCCACCTCGCGCCCGGTGATCGTGCGCGGCAGCACCCCGACGCCCGTCCACGCGACCTCGACCCGGCCGTCCAGCGCCCCGGCCAGCGCGGTCCGGTAGGCCGTCGCGCCCTCCTGGTAGTACTCCGTCGGCAGCAGGGACAACGCCGGCGCCCCCGGGTACCGCACGGCCAGGTGCGCGGCCAGTTCGCCCGCGACCTCCGCGTGCGCCTTCGCGGCCGCCGCCGGGCCCTTCCCGTAGCGCTCCCGGTCGGCCCGGCAGCCCCACTCGGTGTAGCTGACGTCCTGGAACTGGAGCTGGAACGCCCTGAATCCGAGGTCCCACATGGCGTCGGCCTTGCGGGCGAGCGCCGCCCGGTCGGCCGAGCGGGACAGGCACATCGACTGTCCGGGCGCCACCGCCCAGGCCAGCACGACCTTGTTGGCGCGGGCCCGCTCGGCCAGCGTCCGCAGCTCCGCGGCCTGTTCGGCCGGGTAGTCCCGGCGCCAGTCCGTGGTCCGGTACGGGTCGTCGCCGGGGGCGAGCAGCAGCCGGTTCTGCTTGGTGCGGCCCATGAAGTCGACCTGCGCGAGCCGCTGCTCCGCCGTCCACGCGGTGCCGTAGAAGCCCTCGGTGATGCCGCGTACGGGTGCGGACGGCCAGTCCCGCACCACCACGCCGGGAACCTTCCCCGAGCCCGGGGCGATCAGCTGACGCAGCGTCTGCGCGGCGTGGAACAGCCCGTCCTCGCCCGTGCCGGCCAGCGCGACCGTGTCCCGTCCCGCGGTCCGGCCCACCGCCAGCCGGTACCCGCCGGGCGGCAGGTCCTCCGCTCCGGTCGCGCCCAGCTCGCGCAACGCCCGCTCCGCGTCGGGTCCTTGGAGCCGTACCACAGGGATCAGCTCGGGCATCGGCTGTCCGTCGGCCCGCTCGTGCAGGGTCCGTACGCCGGCCCCGCGCAGGGCCTCGCGGACCACCTGGGCGGCGTACGGGTCCGCGTCCGCGGGCAGGACCAGCACGGCCTCGGCACCCAGCGCCACTTCGCGCGCCGGGTCGGCGGCCATCGACTGCGGCCGCGGCCATACGGCGGGCCCCGCCTCGGCGGTCCGCGCCGGATCCGCGCCCGGACCGGCCGCTGGCGCGGTCCCCGCAGTGGGCGGGGGCGGGGGCACGGGCGAAGGGGAGGGTGCGGGGTCGAGGCCGGGCGCGAGCCCGGGAGCCGAGGGAGAGTTGGGCGCCGCGAAGGCGCCGGGCGGGCCCACGGCCACCGAGCCGCCCAGCAGCGTCCCGATGACGGCGACGGCCGCGGCCGTGGCCCGTTTGCTGCCCCTGAGCTGCACGGAGCCCCCCGTCCCGAGTCGTCCCCCGCTCCTACGAACGAGCCCGAGCCCACCATCCGTATGGCCGGAGTGTCAACGTCTGCGGGTGATCTGACCGGGATGCACCGGGAATGCGATGCACCCGATTGGGTATGGCTGCCATGTCCTCGAGCGGTGTTCCATGATTCTGACCGATCCTCACGCACAAAGGAGTGCCCCGCCCGTGAACACCGCCGACGCCTGCATACCCCGCCCGCCGCTCGCCCACCTGCCCGCGCAGGGCGGGCCCGCCGAAGGGCCCCTGACGAGCGAACCCCCGCTCGCCGACTCCGCACACGCGCCGCTGACCAGCGAGCCCCCGCTCACCGACGAGGCCCCGCTGACCAGCGAACCGACCACCTCCGCTGCGGCCGCCGCCGCGGGTGACTAGAGAAGGATCCTGATGGACGACCTCGCCCGGCTCGCGGCCCTGTACGGCGTCGCCACCACCTATCAGCCGGCCGAGGACGTCACCGTCCGGGTCCCGGAGTCCACCGTGGCCGCCGTGCTGCGGCACCTGGGGGCCGACACCGGCACCCCGGAGTCGCTGCGCGCGCGGCTGGCCGGGGTCGAACACGAAGCGGCGTACCGGCTCTTGCCGCGGGTGCTGGTGTGGTGGGCGGGTTCCAAAGCGCCCGTGGAGCTGGGCGTCCTGCCGCCCGGGACCCTGCTCCGGCTGGAGCCGGAGCAGGGTGGACCCGGCGGGGCCGAGGAGGCGGCGGGGGCCGCGGAGCTCTGGCCGGAGGGGGCGGGGGAACCGCCGCTCGGCGTGCACCGGGTGCACGCCGAGGCCCCCGACGGCCGCACCGCGACCGCCACGCTGATCGTCGCCCCCGACCGGGCCCCGGCGGCGCCGGAGCGCGCCCACGGGCTCCTCGTCCAGCTGTACTCGCTGCTCTCCGAGCGTTCCTGGGGCATGGGGGACCTCGGCGACCTCGCGGAGCTGGCGAGTTGGGCGGGCCGGGTCCAGGGAGCCGGCTTCATCCAGGTCAACCCGCTGCACGCGGCCGTCACCGGGACCCCGACCGACCCCTCCCCCTACCGGCCCTCCTCGCGCCGCTTCCCCGACCCGGTGCACCTGCGGATCGAGGACGTCGCCGAGTACGCCGACTGCCCGGAGCGGGCCGCCCTCGCCGAACTGGCGGAAGCGGGCGCCCTGTTGCGGCGCGAGGTGCTGGAGAAGGGGGCGCTGATCGACCGGGACGCCGTCTGGGCCCTCAAGCGGTCGGCCCTGGAACTGCTCTACGCCGTCCCGCGCTCACCCGAACGGGAGGCGGCCTACGGGAACTTCCGCGCCGAGCAGGGCGCGGAGCTGGACCGGCACGCCGCCTGGTGCGCCGCGCACGCCGGGGACGACCCCGAGACGGGGGCCGGCTTCCACCGCTGGCTGGTCTGGCTGACGGACATCCAGCTCACCGCCGCCCAGCAGGCCGCCAAGGAGGCCGGGATGGCGGTCGGCATCGTGCACGACCTGGCCGTCGGCGTGCACCCGGAGGGCTCGGACGCCTCAGGTCCGCCCCACTACGCCAAGGGCGTCTCCGTGGGCGCCCCGCCCGACGCCTTCAACGCGCGCGGCCAGGACTGGGGGCTGCCACCCTGGCGCCCCGACCGGCTGGCCGAGACCGGGTACGAGCCCTTCCGGGCCCTGCTGCGCGGAGTGTTCCGGTACGCGGGAGCCCTGCGCATCGACCACGTCATGGGACTCTTCCGCCTCTGGTGGATCCCCGAGGGAACCCCGCCCGCCGAAGGCGCGTACGTCGCGTACGACGGGGAGGCGATGCTCGCCCTGCTGGTCCTGGAGGCCCACCGGGCCGGAGCCCTGGTCATCGGCGAGGACCTCGGCACCGTGCAGCCGGGAGTCCGTCAGGCACTGGCCCGGCGCGGGGTGCTGGGCACCTCGGTGCTCTGGTTCGAGCGGGACTGGGCCGGCGACGGGGAGCCGCTGGAACCGGCGCGCTGGCGGGCCGACTGCCTGGCCACGGCCACCACCCACGATCTGCCGCCCACGGCCGCCAAGCTGGCCGGCTCCCACGTGGAACTGCGCGACCGGCTCGGCCTGCTGACCCGACCGCTGGAGCGGGAGCGCGCCGAGGACGCCGCGGACACCGCGCGCTGGCTGGACGTACTGGAGGACCTCGGCCTGGACACCAAGGGCGAGGAGGCCGCCGTACGGGCCCTGTACGGGTTCCTGCTGCGCACCCCGGCCCGGCTGGTCGGGGTCTGGCTGCCCGACGCGGTGGGGGACCGGCGGCCGCAGAACCTGCCCGGCACCTGGGACCAGTACCCCAATTGGCGGCTGCCGCTCGCCGACGCGGAGGGCCGGCCGCTGACCTTGGAGGCGCTGGCCGCCTCCCCGCGCGCGAACGCCCTGCTGAGCGCGGTGCGGACCGGGGCGGGTACCCGTACGGCACCCCCGGGCGCGCGGGTCGTTTAGGTGTTCGCTACGTTTGCACCGTGGACAAGAAGAACGCTCTGCGCGCCGGCGCCGTCACGGCCGGAACGACGCTGATGATGCTGCTGATGACGTCTCCCGCCCTCGCGGCCACCCGCGACGACGGCGACGACCCGGGTCCGGGCCTGAGCGTCGCCGAGACGCTCGGCCTGTACGTGGCCGCGCCGCTCGTGCTGTTCCTGGTCATCGCCGGTCTGGTGATGGTCGGCGACAAGTCGCGCAAGCAGCCGACGGAGAGCTGACCCGGCGAGCGGAACTCCCTCCGGGGGTCTCGCTCCACTCGAACCTTCCGGGGCGCCGGGGGTCCACACGGACCTCCGGCGCTTCGTCATGCCCGGGATCCGACCGCCGTCCCCGGCCCCTCCCCGGGCCCCGCCCCTCCCCGGGCCCCCGGTCCCGCTACGGAACCCCGGCCAGCAGCTTGCGCAGGAGCGCGGTGAGCGTCCGGACCTCGTCCTCGTCCAGCGTGGTGAGGACGGCGTGCTGGACCTCCAGGCCCGCCGTGACCGCCTCGTCGACGAGCGCGAGGCCCCGCTCGGTGAGCGTCACCTTGAGCCCCCGCCGGTCGTGCGGATCGGGCGCGCGGCACAGCAGCCCGGCCTTCTCCAGCTTGTCCAGCCGACCCGTCATGCCCCCCGTCGTGAGCATGAGGGTGGCCGACAGCTCGCGTGGCGAGAGGGTGTACGGGGCTCCGGAACGCCGCAGCGTGGCGACGACGTCGAACTCGCCGCGCGAGATCCCGTAGCGGTTGTAGGTCCGCTCCATCTCGTCGCCCATGGCCTTGGTGATCCGGTAGATCCGGCCGAAGACGGCCATGGGGGTCGTGTCCAGGTCCGGTCGCACGTCGTACCACTGGGCGGTGATCGCGTCGACGGCGTCCGTGTCGGGCGCGGGCGTGTGCTCGGTCATGAGTCGCAGTATCCGGCTTCCGCTTGGTCGTTCGCAAGAAAGTTACTTGACGATAAGTAGCTTAGCGCTAAGCTACTTACGAGCGACCTACTCGGGAGAGAAGCGCCGCCCCTCCGTCTCCGTCTGGACCTTCCACCCGGACCCCGCGTTCCTCACCTGCCCGAGGAGTCACCCGCCGTGAACCGTGCCGCGACCATCGCCCTCACCGCACTCGCCCCCATCTCCTGGGGCTCGACCTACGCCGTGGCCTCCGAGCTGCTGCCGCCCGACCGGCCGCTGTTCACCGGCGCGATGCGGGCCCTGCCCGCGGGGCTGCTGCTGACCGCCCTCGCCCGGACCCTGCCCAAGGGTCAGTGGTGGTGGAAGTCCGCCGTCCTGGGCGGACTCAACATCGGCGTCTTCCTCCCCCTGCTGTTCCTCTCCGCCTACCGCCTGCCCGGCGGCGTCGCGGCCGTACTGGGCTCCGCCGGCCCGCTGTTCGTCGTGGGGCTGGCCGCCGTCCTGCTGGGGGAGCGGGCGCGGCTGCGGACCGTCCTCGCGGCCGTCACGGCGGCCTTCGGCGTGAGCATGGTGGTGCTGACCGCGGAGGCGGAGCTGGACCTGATCGGCGTCGTGGCGGGGGTGGTGTCCTCCGCGTCGATGGGCGCGGGCACCGTCATGACCAAGCGGTGGGGCCGACCGGAGGGCGCCGGCCCGCTGGCCATGGCCGGCTGGCAGCTCACCGCCGGCGGCTTGATGATCATCCCGATCGCCGCGCTGGTGGAGGGTGCGCCGCCGGCGCTCGACGGCAAGGCCTTCCTCGGCTACGGCTACATGATGCTGATCAACACCGGCATCGCGTACTGGCTCTGGTTCCGCGGCATCGGGCAGCTCACCGCCACCTCCGTCACCCTCCTGGGCCCGCTCTCCCCGCTGACCGCCGCCGTCATCGGCTGGGCCGCGCTGGGGCAGGCGCTCACGCCGGTGCAGATGCTGGGCATGGCGATCGCCTTCGGTGCCACCGTCGCGGGGCAGCTGGCGGCGGCCGGGGCCGCGCGACCCGAGAAGACACCATTCAGTTCTACTGAAGAAACCGATCGAAATGTTTCGATGGACCTGACGGGTGAAGGGGTGCGACGGTAGGCCGACGATCGACACACCGAACCCCGAGGGGGAGACGAACAGTGGCCGTCATGGACCGGGTCCGTACCGTTACGCAGGATGCCGAAGGCACGGGGAGGAAGAAGGGGGCCGCCGGCCTCGGCGTGCTCCTCGCCCTGCTCGCGACGGTCGTGTGGTCCGGCAGCTTCGTCGCCACCCGGGGCATGGCGGACAGCGTCCCGCCCGTCCAGGCCGTCTTCTGGCGCTGGACCATCGCCGCCGTCGCCGTCGCCCCCTTCGCCGCCCGGCAGGCCTGGCGGCAGCGGGCGCTGATCCGCGAGCACTTCGGCTACATCGCCCTCGCCACGCTGTTCGGCGTCACCCTCTACAACACCCTCGTGCACCAGGCCGGACTGACCACCTCGGCCTCCAACATGGGCATGATCATGGCGGCCTCGCCGGTCGTCATGGCCCTGTACGCCCGGCTCGGCGGCGAACGGCTCGGCGCCCGGCGCACCTTCGGACTCGCCCTCGCCGCCCTCGGCGTGCTGCTCCTGGTCGGCAAGGGCTCGATCCGCTTCGACTTCACCGCCGGCGACCTGTGGATGTTCGGCGCGGCCCTGTCCTTCGCCACGTACAGCGCGCTCCTCAAGCGCAAGCCCGCCGAACTGGGCGGCCTCGCCTTCCTGATCACCACCTTCGTCCTCGGCGCCCTGATGCTGGCCCCCGCCTACGCCGTGTCCGTCCGCGTGCAGGGCGGCTTCGAGGTCACCCCCTCCACCGCCGGAATGCTGCTCTACGTCGGCGTCTTCTCCTCCGCCGTCGCCTTCTTCGCCTGGAACAGGGCCGTCTCGATCATCGGGGCCGCCCGCGCCGGAGTCGTCTACTACCTCCAGCCGGTCTGCGTCGCGGGCCTCGGCCTCCTCCTCATCGGGGAGCGGACCGGCCCGGCGCAACTGCTGTGCATGGCGCTGATCCTGGGCGGCGTGGGCCTGGGTGCACGGCGGTAGGTTCGGTCCCATGACCGAGTGGGACATCAAGAAGCTGCGGATCCTGCGGACCCTCGCCGAGCAGGGGACCGTGACCGCGACGGCCGAGGCGCTGCACATGACGCCCTCGGCCGTTTCGCAGCAGCTGACCAACCTGGCCAAGCTGCTGGGAGTCCCGCTGCTGGAGGCCCAGGGCCGCCGGGTCCGCCTCACCGACGCCGCACACCTCGTACTGCGGCACGCGGGGGCGGTGTTCGCGGACCTGGAGCGGGCCGACGCCGAACTGGCCGGGTACCTCGCCGGGGACGCGGGGGAGGTGCGGATCGGCGCCTTCTCCACCGCCGTACCCGCCCTCGTCGTCCCGGCGGTGGCGGCCCTGCGGCGGACCCACCCCGGCGTGGAGGTCCGCGTACGGGAGACGGAGGCGGCCGAGTCCTACGAGCTGCTGTCCGCCGGCGGCGTGGACCTGGCGCTGTCCCTGGCCGCCCACGCGCCGACCGCCCGGGACCCCCGGTTCACCCGGGTGACGCTGATGGAAGACCCGCTGGACGTGGCGCTGCCGCCGGGCCATCCGCTGTCGGCCGCCCCGGACCTGCGGCTGGCGGACCTGTCCGGCGACCCGTGGATCTACGGGGGCAGCGGCCCCTGGTCGGAGATCGCCCGGGGCGCGTGCGAGGCGGCCGGCTTCGTCCCGGAGCAGGCACACTCGGCGTCGGGCTGGACCGCGATCCTGGCCATGGTCGAGGCGGGCATGGGCGTCGCGCTGGTGCCGCGGATGGTCTCGAGCCGAGCCTCGGGGGTGGCGGTCCGGGTCCTCGCCCACGACCGCCCGACGCGGCACGTGATCGCGGCGGTCCGCCGGGGCTCCGAATCGGCACCGGCCCTGGCCCACGCCCTGGACGCCCTGCGGGCGGTGTCGGCGCAGTGATCTAGCCTGGACCCTTTGCGTGATCACGATGAGGGCGGGGACCATGAGAGCAAGAACGGCACTACGAGGGTGGGTGGCCGCGGGACTCGTCCTGGCGGCGAGCCTGTTCGGGAGCGCGCCGATGACACCGGCCGCGTCCGCCGAGGCACCGGCGGGCACCCCGCCGGTGCGGATCCTCTCGTACAACGCCTGCGGCAACGCGGAGAACTGCCAGAGCGAGATGACCACGGCCGCCTGGGCCGACGGCCTCCAGGGCCACATCACCGACTGGGACAGCGACGTGGTGGCGCTCCAGGAGATGTGCAAGGGCCAGTACGACGCACTGCGCGGCCGGCTCCCGGGTTACGCGGGTGTGTGGGCCAGTAAGCAGAAGGCCGACCGCTGCGGCAAGTGGGGCGACGACAAGAGCTTCGGCCAGGTCCTGCTCATCAAGGGGGTGCAACAGACCGAGATCACCCCGATGTCGGCCGAGGTGACCCCGGACGGCTTCACCGGGGAGAAGCGTTCGGTGGTGTGTGCCAAGGCCCCCCTCGACGGGCGCACCGTCCTGGCCTGCGGCACGCACCTGCGGCAGGACGCCGCGACGCAGAACGACACCCCCGCCCTGATGGCCCGGATCGACGGCTGGGCGAACGGCCTGCCGGTCGTCATGACCGGCGACTTCAACTCCGTGCCCCGCCACACCAACCTGGACCCGGTCTTCGCGGGCCTGCCCGGCACCCTGTCCTTCGAGGAGGCGAGCGGCCGGGACCAGCAGTACTTCACGCCCGAGTGCACGGCGTCGGGGGCCACGGTGTGCCGCACGGGTGCACCCACCGCCTGGGACAGTGCCAACGGGCAGTACGGGCCCAAGTTCGACCTCGCCCTGTTCACCCCGCAGGACTTCGGCGACCTGCGCAGCAGCACCGTCGACACCCACCTGACCAAGGCGCCGGACCACCTCCTGCTCCGCACCGCCGCGTCGTTCCGGCAGCGCCCCCAGGTGCCCGGCGACCTCACCGGTGACGGTCTCCCCGACCTGCTCGCCGTCCAGGCGGACGGTTCGCTGCGCCTGTACCCCGGGATCGCGGGGGGCCGCTTCGGCGCGTACAAGGTGATCGGTGCGAGCGGCTTCGCGGGCGCCGACGTCAGCCACCGCGGCGACTGGACCGGTGACGGCCGCGAGGACGTCATCGCCCGGATCGGCGACGAGCTGTGGATCTACCCCAACACCGGCCAGGGCCGGCTCGGCGAGCGCATGCCGATGCGCGAGCGCCCCACCGGCTGGGGCCAGGCCACCGTGCTCGCCGTCGGCGACATCGACGGCGACGGCCAGCCCGACCTCGTGGGCCGCAGTGGCGGCGGCCTGTTCCTGCACCGGGGCACCGTCGGTACCGTGCCCGCGCTGCCGCGCGACGCCGTCGCCCTGTCGGCCGGATCGCTGTGGAAGGACTACGACATCCTCGCTCCGGGTGACGTGAACAAGGACGGCCGCTCCGACCTGTGGGCCCGCGGCGCGGACGGAAAGCTGCTGCAGTTCCTCTCCGCCGGCGCCGCGGCGCTGCCCGGGTCCACTGAGCTCGGGTCCGCGCCCGCCGCGTCGCACCCGCTCGCCGGCACCGTCGGCGACCTCGACGGCGACGGCCGGGCGGACCTGCTCCTCACCACGGCGCCCCAGGACCCCGGTACCGGCGACCTGATGTTCCTCGCCGGTACGGGCACCGGACTCGCCCAGCCCGTCCGCATCGGAGAGAACGGCTGGCGCTGGATCCAGTCCATCCGCTGACACCCGTACGGGAAAAGGGGCGCCCCGGGTGCGATGCGCACCGGGGGCGCCCCCACGCGTATCCGAGGCGTCAGGAAGCCGCTGCGGCGTCGGCGGCCTGGGCCTTCAACGCGCGCTCGACGCCCGCGCGGGACTCCGAGACCAGGCGGCGCAGGGCCGCGTTCGGCTCGGCCGAGGCCAGCCAGGCGTCCGTCGCCGCGAGGGTCTCCGGGGAGACCTGGAGGGACGGGTAGAGGCCCACCGCGATCTGCTGGGCGATCTCGTGGCTACGGGTGTCCCAGACCTCCTTGACCGCCGCGAAGTACTTCGCGGTGTAGGGGGCGAGCAGTTCCCTCTGGTCGCTCTGGACGAAGCCGCCGATCACGGCCTCCTGCACCGCGTTCGGGAGCGCGTCGCCCTCGACGACCGAGGCCCACGCCTCGGCCTTGGCCTCGGCCGTGGGACGCGCCGCGCGGGCGGTCGCCGCGTGGCGCTCGCCCGCCGCCGTCTTGTCCCGCTCCAGTTCGGCCGCGATGGCCGGCTCGCCGGCGACGCCCGTGGCGACCAGGCGCTCCAGGAACGCCCACCGCAGCTCGGTGTCGACGGCCAGGCCCTTGATCTCCTGCGAGCCGTCCAGCAGCGCGGACAGGTACGTCAGCTGCTCCTCGGTGCGCGCCGTCGCCGCGAAGGCACGGGCCCACGCCAGCTGGTGGTCACTGCCCGGCGCGGCCGCGCGCAGGTGCTCCAGCGCGGCCTCCGTCCAGGTGGCCAGGCCCTGCTGGCGCCACGCCGGGTCGGCGTACAGGTCGACGGCCAGCTTCACCTGGCGGTGCAGCGACTGGACGACGCCGATGTCCGACTCCTTGCCGATGCCCGAGAGGACGAGGGCGAGGTAGTCGCGGGCGGCCAGCTCGCCGTCGCGGGTCATGTCCCAGGCCGAGGCCCAGCACAGCGCGCGCGGCAGCGATGCGGTGAAGTCGCCCAGGTGCGCGGTGACGTTGGCGAGCGACACCTCGTCGAGGCGGACCTTGGCGTACGACAGGTCGTCGTCGTTGAGCAGCACGACGGCCGGTCGGGCGCGGCCCACGAGCTCCGGGACGGCCGTCAGGCCGCCGTCGATGTCCAGCTCGATCCGGTCGGTGCGCACCAGCTTGCCGTCGGCCAGGTCGTACAGGCCGACCGCGATGCGGTGCGGACGCAGGACGGGCTCGCCCTTGGCGCCCGCCGGCAGCGCGGGGGCCTCCTGGCGGACGGCGAAGGCCGTGATCGCGCCGGAGGCGTCGGTCTCGATCTCCGGGCGCAGGATGTTGATGCCGGCCGTCTCCAGCCACGCCTTCGACCAGGCGGTCAGGTCGCGTCCGGAGGTCTCCTCCAGGGCGCCCAGCAGATCGGACAGGCGGGTGTTCCCGAAGGCGTGCGCCTTGAAGTACGCCTGCACGCCCTTGAAGAAGGCGTCCTGGCCGACGTAGGCCACGAGCTGCTTGAGCACCGAGGCGCCCTTGGCGTACGTGATGCCGTCGAAGTTGACGAGGACGTCGTCCAGGTCACGGATGTCGGCCATGATCGGGTGCGTGGACGGCAGCTGGTCCTGCCGGTACGCCCAGGTCTTCATGGAGTTGGCGAAGGACGTCCACGCGTGCGGCCACTTCGAGCCCTCCGCGTACGCCTGGCAGGCGATCGAGGTGTACGTCGCGAACGACTCGTTCAGCCACAGGTCGTTCCACCACTCCATGGTGACCAGGTCGCCGAACCACATGTGCGCGAGCTCGTGCAGGATCGTCTCGGCGCGCGTCTCGTACGCCGCGTCCGTCACCTTCGAGCGGAAGACGTACTGGTCGCGGATGGTGACCGCGCCCGCGTTCTCCATCGCGCCCGCGTTGAACTCCGGCACGAAGAGCTGGTCGTACTTCGCGAAGGGGTAGTCGTACGCGAACTTCTCCTGGAACCAGGTGAAGCCCTGCCGGGTCACGTCGAAGATCGCGTCGGCGTCGAGGAACTCGGCGAGCGAGGGCCGGCAGTAGATGCCGAGCGGGACGGACTGCCCGTCCGGGCCCTCGTAGGAGCTGTGCACCGCGTGGTACGGGCCGACGATCAGGGCCGTGATGTACGTGGAGATGCGCGGGGTGGGCTCGAAGCGCCAGACGTTGTCGGCCGGGGCCTTCGGCGTCGGGGAGTTCGAGATGACCGTCCAGCCCTCGGGGGCGGTCACGGTGAACCGGAACGTCGCCTTCAGGTCGGGCTGCTCGAAGCTCGCGAAGACGCGACGCGCGTCCGGGACCTCGAACTGGGTGTACAGGTACGCCTGCTCGTCGACCGGGTCGACGAAGCGGTGCAGACCCTCACCGGTGTTGGTGTACGCGCAGTCGGCGACCACGCGGAGCTCGTTGGCCCCGGCGGCGAGGTGGCCGAGCGTGATCCGGGAATCCCGGAAGACGGCGGCCACGTCCAGGGCCTTGCCGTTGAGGACGACCTCGTGCACGGCCGGCGCGACCAGGTCGATGAAGGTCTCGGCGCCGGCCTCGGCGGACTGGAAGCGCACGGTGGTCACGGAGGGGTACGTACCGCCCTCCTGCGCTCCGCTGAGATCGAGCTCGATCTCGTACGAGTCCACACTGAGCAGCTTTGCGCGCTGCTGAGCCTCTTCACGGGTCAGATTCGTGCCTGGCACGCGTTCATCTCCTTCGATGGTGACGTTCCGGCCCATCCTTCCACGCGGGCCGTGTCACCGCGCCGGAGTAATCCACGGGCGAACATGCCCGGGCCGCCAAGCTTGACACTGAGGTAGCGGAGGTTGTCCTACTTCGGTAGCATCAGGGTATGAAGATTAGCGTGAGCCTGCCTCAGGAGGATGTCGAGTTCGTCGATGAGTACGCTGCCGCGACAGCAGCGAACTCACGGTCAGCGGTGATACACGCTGCGATCGAAAGACTGCGGGCGTCGCAGTTGGAGGCTGACTACGAGGCTGCCTTCGCCGAGTGGGAAGCGAGCGAGGACGCCGCGTTCTGGAACCAGTTCTCGGGCGATGGGCTGACCGATGAAGCGCGGTGACATCTACCTGGTCGACTACGAGCCGGTTCGCGGAAGCGAGGCGAACAAGGCGCGTCCTTCCGTCATCGTGTCGAACGATGGCGCCAACGTGGCCGTCGCGCGGATGGGACGTGGTGTCATCACGGTCGTGCCGCTCACGTCGAACACCTCCCGGGTCTACCCGTTCCAGGTGCTCCTGGCTGCCGCCGAGTGCGGGCTCGTAAAGGATTCCAAGGTGCAGTGCGAGCAGGTGAGGGCCATGGCGTCCGAGCGCTTCCTGCAGCGCGTCGGCGTGGTCCCCCGTCAGCGCATGGCGGAGATCGACGCGGCTCTGCGGCGCCACCTGGCGCTCTAGACGAGACACACCCGAGGGGCGGTACCGTCACGGTGCCGCCCCTCGGTGGTGTGCGTGATCTGGATCAGCCCTGGCGCAGCTCCTGCGCGACCAGTTCCGCGATCTGGACCGCGTTCAGCGCGGCGCCCTTGCGGAGGTTGTCGCTCGAGAGGAACAGGGCGAGGCCGTTCTCGGCGGTCTCGTCGAGGCGGATGCGGCCCACGTACGAGGCGTCCTTGCCGGCGGCCTGGAGCGGGGTCGGGATCTCGGAGAGCTCGACGCCCGGGGCGTCCTTCAGCAGCTCGTAGGCGCGCTCCACGCTGATCGGACGCTCGAAGCGGACGTTGACCTGGAGGGAGTGGCCGGAGAACACCGGCACGCGCACGCAGGTGCCCGAGACCTTGAGCTCCGGGATCTCCAGGATCTTGCGGGACTCGTTGCGGAGCTTCTGCTCCTCGTCGGTCTCGAAGGAGCCGTCGTCGAGCAGGTTGCCCGCGAGCGGGACCACGTTGTAGGCGATCGGCCGCTGGTAGACCTTCGGCTCCGGGAACTCCACCGCGCCGCCGTCGAAGGTCAGCTGGTCGGCGGCCTCGGAGACCGCGCAGGCCTGGCCCTTGAGCTCGGCGACGCCCGCCAGGCCAGAGCCGGAGACGGCCTGGTAGGTGGTGGCGACCAGCGCGGTCAGGCCGGCCTCGTCGTGCAGCGGGCGCAGCACCGGCATCGCGGCCATGGTGGTGCAGTTCGGGTTCGCGATGATGCCCTTGGGGCGGTTCTTGATCGCGTGCGGGTTGACCTCGGAGACGACGAGGGGGACCTCGGGGTCGCGGCGCCAGGCGGAGGAGTTGTCGATCACGACGGCGCCCTGCGAGGCGACCTTCTCGGCGAGGGCCTTGGACGTGGCACCGCCCGCGGAGAAGAGCACGATGTCCAGGCCGGAGAAGTCGGCCGTGGAGGCGTCCTCGATGGTGATCTCCCGGCCGTCCCACTCGATGGTGGAGCCCGCAGAACGCGCGGAGGCGAACAGCCGCAGCTCGTCCACCGGGAACTTGCGCTCGGCGAGGATGCCGCGCATGACTCCGCCGACCTGTCCGGTGGCTCCGACGATTCCGACCCTCACGGTGACTCCTTCGATACGTATGGACACGTAAGTACATGTTTGGGCGTGTACGACGCGGGCGCGCGCGAAACCATCATGCGTTCGACACCACGAGCCTTGTCCAATCCATTGTCCGAGGAGCGGACGGCGCCGGGGGTGCGACCCCCCGCGTCAGCTCCGTGAGGGCCGCATGACGGCCGCGTCGCAACCCCTCTGAGCGCTCGTTCTGCCTGCTCGCGGCCGTACGGAGCAAGCCGAAGGGGCGGGTACCCGGTGATCGGGTGCCCGCCCCTCCGTCATGCGCTCGTCATGCGATCAGCCGGCCTCCGCTACGGGAGGACCTTCTCGATCTGCACGCTGCCGGTGCCGGCGGCGGTGCCGCGGGCGTTGAGCAGCTTGACCTCGCCGAAGAACTGGCGGCCCTCCGGGGCTGCGCTGTTGACCAGCACGTTCGCGGAGACGGACGCCGAGGCGCCGTTGGCGAGGTTGACCGCGGCGGACTCGTCGACCTGGACGGTGCCCAGGGCGGCCGAGTAGTAGACGTCGCGGTAGTCGTACGTGGTGGACCCGGACGGGATCGCGTAGCCGAACACCTGGATGCTGTAGGTGCCCGCGGCCGGGTTGACGAGGCTCACGGCCTCGTCGGAGTCGCCGTCGGCGGAGGAGCCGACCTTGACGCCGTCCTTGTAGATGTCGAGGTCGAGGTCGGCTGCGGCGTCGGAGACCTTGCCGATCGCGATGTCGAGGCGGGAGACGCCCTCGCCGATGGTGACCTCGGTGGTCTGGGTCTCACCGGCGGCGATGGTCGGCTTGGCGACCTTCGCGGAGCCGAGCGCGCCGCCCTGCAGCTTGCCGGAGATGGCGGCGCCGTCGTTCTTGACGGTCCACTGGACCGGCGCCGGGGTGCCCTGCTTGACCTCGGGCAGGACCTTGACCGCGGGGTCGAAGACCGCGCCGAGCACGGAGACGTCCAGCGTGAACGGGTTGTCGAGCAGCGGCGACGTACGGCGCGACTCGACCTCGATCTCCCAGACGCCCGGCTGCGGGTTCGGGTACGAACGCAGGTCGGGGCGGCACAGGTTCGCCGGGTTGTCGTAGTTCGGGTAGCACTGCGTCGTCGCGCTGTCCTCGACGCCCACGCCGTACGGGTGGATCGAGATGAAGCGGGTCTGGCTGCCCGGCTTCAGACCGCCGAGGGCGACCTCGAGGGTCTTGGCGCCCGCCGGGACGGTGACGAAGTACGACTTGTGGCTGTTGCGCTGCACGGAGGAGGTGTCCGAGTAGCTGAACGAGGGCTTCGCCAGCGGGGCGGAGACGACGACCGTGGAGAGGATCTGCTTGTCGATGCCCTCGGTGGTCTCGTCGTCCAGCTGCAGGATGCCGCTGTGCACGCCGGCCGACGTGGCCTTGGCCTCGACCTTGATGGTGACGGGCTTGTTCAGCGGCAGGGTGACGTAGTCGTAGCCGCCGATGACCTTGAAGGTGCCGTCGTTGTTGCGCCAGCTCAGGTCGTGCCGGGTGCCGTACTTGACGCCGGTGGTGCGGGTGACGACGACGTCGTAGACCTTCTTCTGGCCGACCTTCAGGCCGCCCTCGCGGTCGTAGACGCCGGTGCCGAAGCCCGGGGTCTTCAGGAACTGGTCGATCGCGGTGTCGACCGGCGCCTTGACGGTGAACTCGTTGGCCTTCGCGCCGCGCTGGATGGACTCCCACGCGCCGGGAATGTTGATCAGGCCCGCGCCCTGGGCGTGCGCCGGGACGTCGTCGATCTTCTTCGCGCTGCTGGTGAGCGCGATGCGCAGGCTCGCCGGGGTGAGGGCGATGTGCTGCTGCTTGGCGGCCGAGATCAGCAGGGCGCTGGCGCCCGCCGCCTGCGGCGAGGACATCGAGGTGCCCTGGAGCATGCCGTAACCGGCCGGCAGGGTGTATCCGGCCTCCTTCACCGGTGCGCCGGGCAGCCAGGTCTGGATGGAGTTGATCGACGCGCCGGGGGCGGTGATCGTCGGCGTGAAGCCGCCGTCCTCACGCGGACCGCGCGAGGAGAAGGGGAACATGTTGTACTTCTTCGTCACGCCGGAGCCGTAGTTGGCCGCCCAGGTCTCCTTGGAGACCGCCGCGCCCACGGAGACGACCTTGTCGGCGAGACCGGGGTCGCCGATGGTGTTGATTCCGGGGCCCTCGTTGCCCGCCGAGATGACGAGCTGGACACCGTAGGTGTCGATGAGGTTCTTGTAGAGCTCGGAGCGCGCGTTGTTGCCGTCGTTCAGCGCCGGCAGGCCACCGATCGACATGTTGACGATGTCCACGCCGCGGTTGACCACGAGGTCGATCATGCCCTCGGTCAGCGCGATGTTGGTGCAGCCGCCGGACCAGGAGCAGGCGCGCGAGGAGACGATCTTGGCGCCGGGCGCCTCGCCGTTCATCGCGCCGCCGAACAGGCCGTTGGCGGCGGTGATGCCCGCGACGTGCGTGCCGTGCTCGGACTCGATGATGCCGACGTTGACGAAGTCGGCCTTCTTGCCGACCCAGTCACCGCCCAGCGGGTCCATCGGGACGTCCTTGCGGATCTCGATCACGAACGGGATCCGCTCGGCGACCTCGGTCGCCGGGTCGTCCGTGCCGAAGTAGCCGATCTGGTAGCCGTCCTTGTACGGCTTCATCGGCTCGTTGTTCGTGAAGTCGTTGTCCTGGTCGGTGTCGACGCGGACCGTCCCGGCGACCGGGTCGTAGAGCAGGCCGAACCGGTCGGTGGTGTCCCCGTCCCGGTTGACGTCGCCCTTCATGTCACCGTTGGCGGTGATCGACTCGGTGAAGCGGCTCCACTGGTAGGAGCCCTCCGGGGCCTTCCAGCTCGCGCCGCCCGCGGTGAACCCGCCGCCGGCCACCGGGGTGATCTGGGCGCGCCAGGTGGCGTCGGCGTCGGCGAGCGGGTCGGTCGCGGTGACCCAGTCGACGATCTTGCGCTCGCCCGTGGTGGTCTTCTGGAGCGCGGGGTGGCCGACGTCGACGCCCGAGTCCAGGACGCCGATGGTCACGCCGCGGCCGTCGGCCTTCGGGTTCTCCTTGAGGAAGTCCAGCGCACCGGTCTCGAAGGACGGGTTGTACGGGTTCTTCGCGGGGGTGTTCTTGTCCGGCCCGGGATAGGTCTCGGCGGAGGTCTTCTTGACGGTGCCGCTCTCGCGGTCCGCGTCCGGACGGGGGTCCGGGAGCTGGATCTCGTGCCGCAGGTCGATGCCGTGCACCGAGGACAGCTTGGCGGCCGCCTTCAGCGCGGCCTCCGCCTTGTCGGTCGGCAGGGTGGCGCGTACGTAGCCGAGCTTGTCGTACGTCTGGCCCACCGAGGCGCCCTGGACGCCGTCGAGCTGCTTGGCCACCTGCTGGGTCTCGCCGGGAGCGGTGGCGACCATGACGGTGACGGTCTTGTCACCCTTGGTCTTGGCTTCCTGCAGCAGCTCTACGTCGGCCGAACCGAGCTTCTGGTCTGCCGACTTGACCGCCGGGTTGGCCGTGGGGTTGTCGGTGCCGGTCGCCGCGAAGACGGGCATGGCGCCGGTGGCCGCGAGGGCGACCACCAGACCGGCCGCGGCCGCGACGCGCACGGCGCGGCGGGACGCGGGTATGCCGCCTTGTGAGGGACGAGCGGGGGAGTCGAGGGTCATCAGCATCCCTGGCTAAGTGAAAGATACGGTCCGGATTTCGGTGCCGGATGACCGGTCAGCCTCGCTTACGTGACAGCTCTTTGGGGAGAGTTGTCACTGACCGAGACCTGCCGTGGCGGACTCCCGCCAGTGCCAGAGATGCGCCAGTAGGACCGTACCGGGGTGGAACGGTACGAACCTGCCGGTTGAAAGATGGATTTGTAGACTTCCCGACCGTCCGTCAGAGGTGGGGCGCGGCTCCGTCCCGGATCGGGTGTGACAACTTCGGGATGCTCAGCGCACGCGCGTGCGCGCGTAGAGGCGCGAGGCGACTGCCGTGGAGCGCCCGGGCTCACCTGGGCAGGACGACGAGGTAGGCGGCGGGGTCGCGGTCGTCGGACGCCGTCAGGGCGGTCCGTACGACCGCCGCCTGCTGCTCGGGCCAGTCGCGGAGCTTGCGCGGGGTGATGTGCAGGACGGTCACCCCGCACCGCTCCAGCGTCTCCCGCTTGCGGACCGACTCCGACCACTGCTCGTCCTCGCCCTGGCGCGGGGCCCGGGTGTCGATCTCCACGGCGACCGCGTGCTCGGGCCAGTACGCGTCCACCCCGCCGAGGTGCGGGCCGCCGGGCAGCCGCAGGTCCACGTTCCAGACCGGCTCGGGGAGCTCGAAGCCCCGTACGAGCTGGTACAGCCGGTCCTCGGCGATGGCCCGGCCCTCCGCGAGCAGTGATTCCACGGCGTCGACCACGTGCGGCCGGTTCAGCAGCCGGGCCACCGTCAGCTCCCGCACCACGGCGGCCGGTTCGCAGTGCCCGCCGCGCACGGCCTCGCTGAGCAGCCGGCGGACCGTGCCCGCGTCGGAGAGGTGGGCGACGGCGTCGGCGACGGCGCGGGCCACGGGCGCGACGGGGAGGCCGGTGACCTCCATCGGCCGGGGCGGGGTGTGCGCCCGCACGATGCGGACCTGCCCGGCGGAGCGCAGCCGGCGGGTGTTCGGCACGAGGACGTCGATCTGCGGGACGCCGGGCAGGGTGGCGGTGCAGGAGAACCGGTACAGCGCGAGGGCGGCGAGCCCGGTGATCATGACCTCGTCGCCGCGGCGCCCCGCGTAGAGCAGCGCCGCGTGCAGCCGCTCCTCGCTCGTCGCGGGTCCGGAGTGGAGCAGGAACACGCCGGGCAGGACCTGCTGCCAGTCCCGCTCGGCGGCGTCGGCGGCGGAGACGCCGTGCTCGCGGAGCTGGGCCAGGGAGAGCACGCGGGGGCGCGTACCGGTGAGGTGGGCGAGGGGGAGGGGTGTGTTCTGGTTCATGACGCGGTGATTCCCTCAGGCCATGGCCTTGCTAACCCCTGTTACACGTTCGTCGACAAATCGGGACAAGACAGGGCTAAAGTACGGGCGTTCGAATGCCGATACCGCCGTTCGCCTCCGGAACGCACCGCGCCGGCGGGACCGGGGAATCCGGCCTCGCCGGCGCGTGAAGCGCAGGCCAGAGGTTACTTGGCCGCGCCGGCCGTCGCGTCGCAGTGCTGGCCGCGCAGCGCGCGGGCCAGGTCGTCGCGGGACTCCAGGACCAGGCGGCGCAGCGCCGGCGGAGCCGACTCGTGCGCGGCCAGCCACGCGTCGGTGGCGTCCAGCGTGGCCGGGTCGTCCTGCAGCGAGGGGTAGAGGCCCTTCACCACGTCCATGGCGATCTGGATCGACCGGTCCGCCCACAGCCGCTCGATGACCGAGAAGTACGGCCCGGTGAACCCGGCCAGCAGCGCTCGCTGCGAAGGCTGCTGCATCCCCGCGATCGTGGCCTCGACCAGCGCGTTCGACAGCGCGTCCGACTCCACCACCGCCGCCCAGGCCTGGTCCTTGACCGCCGCCGACGGCCGCGCCGCCAGACAGCGGACCTGGTGCCGCTTGCCCGACGCCGTGTCGTCGCGCGCCAGTTCGGCGGCCAGGACGCCCTCGTCCACCGCCCCGTGCGCGGCCAGCGGCAGCAGGAAGTCCCAGCGCAGCTCCTGGTCCACCTCCAGGCCGTCGATCCGCGCCGAGCCGTCCAGCAGGCCGAGCAGCAGCTGGAAATCGCCCTCGGTCGTCGCACCCGCCGCGAAGAACCGGGCCCAGGTCAGCTGGTGCTCCGACCCCGGCTCGGCGAACCGCAGTTCCTGCAGCGCGCACGCCGCCAGTACCCGGCCGCCCTGCTCCCGCCAGTCCGCGGCCGCGTAGTGGGTGACCGCCGACAGGGCCTGCGCGTGCAGCATCTGCAGGACGCCGACGTCCGTCTCCCGGCCCGCGTGGGCCACTACGAGCGAGACGAAGTCCCGCGCCGGCATCAGCGCGTCACGCGTCAGGTTCCACAGCGCCGACCAGCACAGCGCGCGGGCCAGCGGGTCCGCCACCGAGCCCAGGTGCGTGCGCAGCGTGGCCAGCGACACCGCGTCGAAGCGGATCTTGCAGTAGGTGAGGTCATCGTCGTTGACGAGCACGAGGGCGGGCTTCTCCTGCCCGGCCAGTTCGGCGACGACCGTCCGCGCCCCGGCCACGTCCGCCTCGGCGCGCGCGTACCGCACCAGCGAGCCGTCCGTGTCGAGCCGGTACAGGCCCACCGCGACCCGGTGCGGGCGCAGCTCCTCGCCGTCCTGGACCACGGCGAGTTCGGTGATCCGGCCGCCCGCGTCACAGGTCACCACCGGCGTCAGCGCGTTCACCCCGGCCGTCTGCAGCCACGCCCGCGACCACTCGGCCATGTCCCGCCCGGAGACCTCCGCGAGCACCGACAGCAGGTCGTCCAGCGTGGTGTTGCCGTAGGCGTTGGCCTTGAAGTAGCGCCGCGCGCCCTCCAGGAACGCCTCCCGGCCCACGTAGGCCACGAGCTGCTTGAGCACCGCCGCGCCCTTGGCGTACGTGATGCCGTCGAAGTTCAGCTTCGCGTCCTCCAGGTCACGGATGTCGGCCGTGATCGGGTGCGTGGAAGGCAGCTGGTCGGCCCGGTAGGCCCACGCCTTGCGGTTGTTGGCGAAGGTGACCCAGGCTTGGTCGAAGCGGGTGGCCTCGACCAGCGCGAAGGAGCCCATGAAGTCCGCGAAGGACTCCTTCAGCCACAGGTCGTCCCACCACTTCATGGTGACCAGGTCGCCGAACCACATGTGCGCCATCTCGTGCAGGATGGTGTTCGCGCGCCGCTCGTAGGAGGCCTGCGTGACCTTCCCGCGGAAGATGTACTCCTCCCGGAAGGTCACCATCCCCGGGTTCTCCATCGCGCCCAGGTTGTACTCCGGCACGAAGGCCTGGTCGTACTTCCCGAAGGGGTAAGGGTAGTCGAAGATCTCGTGGAAGAGGTCGAAGCCCTGCTTCGTGACGAGGAAGACGTCGTCCGCGTCGAAGTGCTTGGCCAGCCCCTTGCGGCAGATCGCGCCGAGCGGGATCGTCAGGTCCCCGCGCGTGTAGGTGTCCGTGACGTAGTGGTACGGGCCCGCGACCACGCAGGTGATGTACGTGGAGATCGGCTCGGTCTCGGCGAAGCGCCGGGTGGCGCCCTCGCGGGACTCCTCGGCGCCGTTGCTCCAGACCTGCCAGCCCTCGGGCGCGGTCACCTCGAAGCGGTACGGGGCCTTGAGGTCCGGCTGCTCGAAGTTCGCGTACACCCGCCGGGCGTCGGCCGGTTCGTACTGGGTGTAGAGGTAGACCTCGCCGTCCTCCGGGTCCACGAAGCGGTGCATGCCCTCGCCGGTGCGGCTGTACGCGCAGTTCGCGTCCACCACCAGGACGTTCTCGGCGGCCAGCCCGGCCAGGGCGATGCGCGAGCCGTCGAAGACGGCCGAGGGGTCCAGCTCGCGCCCGTTGAGGGTCACGGCGTTCACCGAGGGGGCGATCAGGTCCGCGAAACTGGAAGCTCCCGGCGCGGCGGCGCGGAAGCGGACGGTGGTCACCGAGCGGAACGTCCGGGGGCCCTCGGCCGGTTCGGCCTCGTCCACCGCGGAGCTCAGATCGAGGACCACCTCGTACCCGTCGACGGACAGCAGCTCGGCCCGCTCGCGGGCCTCGTCACGGGACAGATTCTCTCCGGGCACGTGCACTCCTTCGTGCGTGATCGCGATACCTGACCGAATCCTCCCACGGGGGAATGCGTGTGCGGCCGGGACGGTTGGGCAGGGAGGAACGTTCCGATCTGAGGAGAGACATGGCCGACACCCAGGTGCGAGACAAGACCCTCGTCGACTTCTGGTTCGATCCGCTCTGCCCCTGGGCGTGGATGACGTCCCGCTGGATGCTCGAAGTCGAGAAGGTCCGCGACGTCGAGGTGCGCTGGCACGTGATGAGCCTCGCCGTGCTGAACGAGAACAAGCTCGACGAGCTTCCCGAGCGGTACCGCGAGCTCCTCGGCCCCAAGGGCTGGGCCCCGGTGCGCGTGGTCGTGGCCGCCCAGCAGAAGTTCGGCGACGAGGTCACCGGCAAGCTCTACACCGCGCTCGGCACCCGCTTCCACAACGAGGCCAAGGGCCCGACCCGCGAGGCGATCGCCGAGGCGCTGGCCGAGGTCGACCTGCCCGCCGACCTGATCCACTACGCCGACTCCGACGAGTACGACGAGGTGCTGCGCGCCTCCCACAACGACGGCATCGACCGGGTGGGCCAGGAGGTCGGCACCCCGGTGATCTCGGTGCCCGGCGCCGACGGCGAGGACGTGGCCTTCTTCGGCCCGGTCGTCACCCCGGCCCCGCGCGGCGAGGCCGCCGCCCGCCTCTGGGACGGCACCCTGCTGGTCGCCTCCACCCCCGGCTTCTACGAGATCAAGCGCACCCGCACCCAGGGCCCGGTCTTCGACTAGCCGGCCCGGGCGGCGGCCCGGACGGCGGCCCGGACGGCAGCCCGACGACGCAGAAGGCCCCCGCGAGTCATGTCCTCGCGGGGGCCTTCTGGTGGACACGCCCGCACGTGAGGGTTGAGAAGACGATCACGAGGCGGACGGGCTTTCGGGTGGCGCGGATCAGCCCTTGGCGGGGATCAGCAGCGGGGTGTTCGCCTTGGCGTCGGCGTAGCGCCGGGCCACGTCCTGCCAGTTGACGACGTTCCACATCGCCTCGATGAAGTCCACCTTCTGGTTCTTGTACTGAAGGTAGAAGGCGTGCTCCCAGGCGTCGAACACGAGGACCGGCACGGAGGCCTGGCCGACGTTGCCCTGGTGGTCGTAGATCTGCTCGACGATCAGGCGGCCGCTGATGGGCTCGTACGCGAGCACGCCCCAGCCGGAACCCTGCGTCGCGGAAGACGCGAAGGTCAGCTGCTTGCGGAACTTCGCGAAGGAGCCGAAGGACTCGGTGATCGCGTCGGCCAGGTCGCCGAGGCCGTCGGCGGCGGTGGGCTCGCCGCCGCCCTCACCGGTCTTCGGGCTGGCCATGTTGTGCCAGTAGATGCTGTGCAGGATGTGGCCGGAGAGGTGGAAGGCCAGGTTCTTCTCCAGGCCGTTCAGCGCGCCCCAGTTCTCCTTGTCGCGCGCCTCCTCCAGCTGTTCCAGCGTGGTGTTGGCGCCCGCGACGTAGGCCGCGTGGTGCTTGTCGTGGTGCAGCTCGATGATCTGCGGGTTGATCACCGGCTCGAGAGCCGCGTAGTCGTAAGGAAGCTCAGGAAGCGTGTAGATGGCCATGCGTGTGATCCGGTCCCCTCGGCGTGCCAACTGCTTATTGCAATCAATGCGCAACTGCACGCTAGCAGTATCTATTCCGCCTCACACATAAGGGTCGCCCCCGCACGACGAAGGCGCGCCTCATGCCATCGCATGAGGCGCGCCTCGGGACCGGGGATCGGGATCGGCCGGTCGGGGGCCGGGGGAGGGATCAGGCCTTGGGCGTGCGCAGCTCCCGGATCCACGCCACCACGAGGACGACCGCCGCCGCCCCCGAGGACCACAGCAACTGCGGCCGCGCCGAATCGTCGAACAGCATCAGGACGAGCACCGCGGCCATCCCGATCAGCGCCGCCCACGTCGCGTACGGGAACAGCCACATCGGCAGCGTCAGCCGCTCGGGCATGTCGCGCTCGATCTTCGCCCGCAGCCTCAGCTGCGACAGCGCGATCAGCGCCCACACGAAGAGCAGGACCGCGCCCACCGCGTTGAGCATGTAGAGGAAGATCGTGTCCGGCCACAGCAGGTTCAGCACCACCGAGACGAACCCGAAGGCCACCGACGCGAAGACCGCCCTGCGGGGCACCCCGCCGGGGGAGACCTTCAGCAAGGCCTTGGGGGCCTCGCCCCGCTCCGCCAGCGAGAAGACCATGCGCGAGGACCCGTACAGGTTCGCGTTGAGGGCCGACAGCAGGGCCACGAAGATCACGACGTCCATGATCTGGCCGGCGCCCCGCACGCCGATCGAGTCCAGCACCGCCACGTACGGGCTCTGGCCGGGCTTGAGCGAGTCCCACGGCAGCAGCGCCACGATGACCAGCATCGAGCCGACGTAGAAGAAGAGGATGCGCCACACGGCGCTGCGCACGGCGCGGGCCACGGACTTGGCCGGGTCGTCGGACTCGGCGGCCGCGATCGTGACGACCTCCAGGCCGCCGAAGGCGAAGACGACGGCCAGCATGCCGGCCACCACACCGCTCGCGCCGTTGGGGAAGAAGCCGCCGTGGCCGGTCAGGTTGGCCATGCCGACCGGGTCGCCGGAGGAACCGGGCGCAGCCGGGAGCAGGCCGAAGACGGCCAGCGTGCCGAGGATCAGGAACAGCACGATCGCGCCGACCTTGAGGGCCGCGAACCAGAACTCGAACTCGCCGAAGTTCCGTACGGCGGCCAGGTTGCTCACGGTGAAGACCACCATGAAGAGGAGCACCCAGACCCACTGGTCCACCGACGGCAGCCAGCCGTTCGCGATCTTCGCCGCGCCGGTCGCCTCCACCGCCAGCACCACGACCAGCAGGAACCAGTACAGCCAGCCCGCCGAGAAGCCGGCCCAGCGGCCGAGGGCCTTCTCCGCGTACACCGAGAACGAGCCGGAGGCGGGCATCGCCGCCGACATCTCGCCGAGGGCCCGCATCACCAGCATCGCGAGGACGCCCGCGAGCAGGTAGGAGCAGATGATCGCGGGACCGGCGATGCCGATGCCTGCGCCGGATCCGACGAACAGCCCGGCGCCGATCACGCCGCCGAGGCCCAGCATGGTCAGGTGGCGCTGCTTGAGACTGTGGCTCAGGGGTTCCGGAGGGAGCTCGCCCGTGCCGGCGGGCGGGTCGGGCAGGCGGTCGCGCATGAGGGTGCTCGTACTCTCTGTGGCCTGGCGGCGGTGGGGGCTCCGCGACAGTTGGAGGGACTCTACAGTCTCACCGGAGAGCACCCATCCATCCAAAACGGACGTGCTGTCGTTTCTGGCTCGTGATGCGGATCACTTCAACTTCGGTGTGAAGTGGGGACTTTGTCCACTTCCCACCAAACCGGTGAGTGCGGCTTTGTCCCGGGCGGCCCTGATGCGGCCGCCGGTCCGGGACTAACGTCGGTGATCGTCCTGTCGACACCACCCTCCCGCGGAGTCCCCGATGAGCACTGCTTCCGTCTCCTTCCGGCCCGGCGCCGTCCTCGCCGACCTGCTGCCCGCGAGCCGCGTCCGCGACGTGGCGCTCGTCGTCGGCGGAGCCGCGCTCACCGGCCTGGCGGCGCAGATCGCCGTCCCCGTCCCCGGCTCCCCGGTCCCCGTCACGGGCCAGACCTTCGCCGCCCTGCTGGTCGCCGCCGCCTTCGGCGCCCGTCGCGGCTTCCTCTCGCTGGCCCTGTACGCACTCGTCGGCATGGCCGGCGTGCCGTGGTTCGCGGGCGGCACCTCCGGCGCGGGCGGCGCCTCCTTCGGCTACGTGCTCGGCATGCTGCTCGCCGCCACCGTCGTCGGCGCCCTCGCGCGCCGCGGCGCCGACCGCTCGGTCTGGCGAACGGCGGGCACGATGGTGCTGGGCTCCGCGATCATCTACGGCGTCGGCGTGCCCTACCTCGCCCTGTCCACCGGGATGTCCTTCGGCGCGGCCGTCGCGGCCGGCCTGACCCCGTTCCTGATCGGCGACGCGCTCAAGGCCGCACTGGCGATGGGCGCCCTGCCGTCCGCCTGGAAGCTCCTGGGCCGCCGCGGCTGAGCCCCCGCCGAACGTACGACAGCCCCGGACCGCGAGCGGCGGTCCGGGGCTGTCGTACGTCGCGCGCGGGATTCCGCGACGGCGACGGAGTGCTCTACGCGGAGAGGCGTGCGGCGGCCTTGCGGCGTACGTCGCGGATCACGCCGATCACCAGCACCACGGCCGCGACCAGCATCGACAGCAGGACGGTCTCGCGGTTGTCCTTGTCGTAGACCATGTAGCCCAGGACGAAGGTGATCATCGCGGCGGTGGCCCAGGTCAGGTACGGGAAGAACCACATCTTCACCGTCACCTTCTCGGGCGCCTCGCGCATCAGGATCCCGCGCATCCGCAACTGCGTCAGGCAGATCACGAGCCACACGAACAGCGCGATCGCACCCGAGGCGTTCAGCAGGAAGCTGAAGACGGTGTCCTTGAAGGCGTAGTTGAAGTAGACGGCGACGAAGCCGAACACGACCGAGCCCAGGATCGCGGCCGTCGGCACGCCCCGCTTGGTGACCTTGGCGAACGCCTTGGGGGCGTCACCGCGCTCGCCCAGCGAGAACGCCATGCGGGAGGCGGTGTAGAGGCCCGAGTTCAGGCAGGAGAGGACGGCCGTCAGCACGATCACGTTCATGATCTGACCGGCGTGCGCGATGCCGATCGAGTCCAGGGCGGCGACGTACGAGCCCTTCTCGGTGATCGACTTGTCGTTCCACGGCAGCAGGGTCAGGACGATGAAGATCGAGCCCAGGTAGAAGATGCCGATCCGCCAGATCACCGAGTTGGTGGCCTTGGTGACCGCGCGCCGCGGGTCCTCGGACTCGCCCGCGGCCAGCGTGACGATCTCGCTGCCCATGAAGGAGAAGACCACCATCAGGACGCCGGTGAGGACCGAACCCCAGCCGTTCGGCATGAAGCCGCCCGTGTCGGTGAGGTGCGCGAAGCCCGCGCCCGGGTTGTCCGAGCCCGGCAGCACGCCGAAGACGGCCAGCATGCCGATGATCACGAAGCCGCCGATGGCGACCACCTTGATGCCGGCGAACCAGAACTCGAACTCGCCGTACGAGGCGACCGAGCCGAGGTTGGTGACCGTCAGCACCGCCATCACGATCAGGGCCCAGGCCCACTGCGGGACGGCCGGCACCCAGCCTTCGAGGATCACGGCGCCGGCGGTGGCCTCCACGGCCAGGACCACGACCCAGAAGAACCAGTACAGCCAGCCGATGGAGAAGCCGGCCCAGCGGCCGAGCGCCCGGTCGGCGTACGCGGAGAAGGATCCCGAGTTCGGGCTCGCGGCGGCCATCTCGCCCAGCATCCGCATGACGAAGACGACCATCGCGCCGACCAGCGCGTAGGAGATCAGGATGGCGGGGCCGGTCTTGGCGATACCGCCGCCGGAGCCGACGAAGAGGCCGGCGCCGATGACGCCGCCGATGGCGATCATGGACAGGTGGCGGTTCTTGAGGCCGGCCTTCAGACCGTCGGAGGGCTGCCCGTCGCCGGGGTTGCCGGTCGGGTCGCCTGCCTTCTGAAGGGTCGTCGTGGAACTCATGAACGGATCCTTAGGTTCTCGGGGCGCTCGGGTTACGAGCCCCGGCATTCAAACCCGACATCCCGACGGGACGGAAGACCCTGTTCCGATGGTTGCCCGGGGCTCAAAGTCCTGGATCTTGGTCCCGGCCCGCCCCATCTGGGTTGTTTGGGTTTACTTGAGCTTTAGAAGTGATTTACGCGACACCCGCTGCGGGGTGTCGGGGAGGCTCGTGCCACACTCGACCCATGCGTGTGTACCTCGGATCCGACCATGCCGGCTTTGAGCTCAAGAACCACTTGGTGGACTGGCTCAAGAACAACGGCCACGAGCCCGTCGACTGCGGGCCCCACATCTACGACGCGGTGGACGACTACCCGCCGTTCTGCCTGCGCGCCGCGGAGAAGACCGCCGCCGACGCCGACGGCCTTGGCGTCGTGATCGGCGGCTCCGGCAACGGCGAGCAGATCGCCGCGAACAAGGTCAAGGGCGTCCGCGCCATCCTGGCCTGGAGCGTCGAGACCGCGAAGCTCGGCCGCGAGCACAACAACGCCAACGTCATCTCCGTCGGCGGCCGGATGCACACGCAGGACGAGGCCGTCTCCTTCATCGAGGCGTTCCTGGCGACCCCGTACTCCGACGAGGAGCGCCACACCCGCCGCATCGAGATGCTCTCCGCGTACGAGACCACCGGCGAGCTCCCCCCGATCCCGGCGCACCACCCGCAGGGCTGATCCCGCTTCCGGCCGCGCCGCCTTCCGGGGCGGCGCGGCCGGTTTTTCTTTTCCGAGGAGTACCGCCGTGCCCGAGGGGCATACGATCCACCGCCTCGCCGAGGACCACCTGGAGCGGTTCTCCGGCCGGGAGGTCGCCGTCAGCAGCCCCCAGGGCCGGTTCGCCGAGAGCGCGGCCCTGCTCGACGGACGGGTCCTGGACGGCGTCGACGCCCACGGCAAGCACCTCTTCCTGGGCTTCGAGGGCAGCGACTGGGTCCACATCCACCTCGGGCTCTTCGGCAAGTACGCCCTCGGGACGCCCCCGGTGCCCCCGCCCACGGACACGGTCCGGCTGCGGATCGCGCATGACGACCACTACTCCGACCTGCGCGGCCCGACCACCTGCGCGCTGATCACGGACGGCGAGAAGAAGGCGATACACGACCGCCTCGGCCCGGATCCGCTGCGCGGGAGCGACGACCCCGACCGCGCCTGGGCCCGCATCTCCCGCTCCCGCACCACCGTCGCCGCGCTGCTCATGGACCAGAAGGTCGTCTCGGGCGTCGGCAACGTCTACCGCGCCGAGGTCCTCTTCCGGCACGGCATCGACCCGTACCGGCTCGGCAAGGACCTCACGCGCGGCGAGTGGGACGCGGTCTGGGCCGACCTGGTGCTGCTCATGCGCGAGGGCGTGCGCAACAACCGCATCGACACCGTCCGCGACGAGCACCTGCCCGAGGCGATGGGCCGCCCGCCGAGGGTGGACGACCACGGCGGCGAGGTGTACGTCTACCGGAGGGCGAACATGCCCTGCCACATCTGCGGGGGCGAGATCCGCACCGCCGGTCTCGCCGCCCGCAACCTCTTCTGGTGCCCGGGCTGCCAGCTCCGCTAGGACCAGAACCCGTGCGACAGCTACGGGCCTAGAACCCGTGCGACAGCCACGGGGCCACGTCCCCGGCGAAGGCCCGCGAGGCCTGCACCAAGGTGCCCGCGCGCAGCTCGCGCACCCGGCCCGCCGCCGCGAGCGAGGCCAGGGTGACCCCGCCCAGGTACGCCGCGCCCAGCTCGCCTGCCGACAGCTCCAGCTCCGCCGGCGCACCGGTGCGCGTACAGGAGGCGGTCCCGCCCCCGGCGGTGCCCCCGGCGGTGGCCGTAAGCCGCCACCGGCCCGCGTTCCACGGGCAGAACCGGTCCTCGACCTCGAAGACCACGTCCAGCGGGGCCCCGTAGCCGCGGGCCTCCAGCGCCGCCGGCAGGTCCACCAGCCGCAGGTGCAGCGCATCGCGCTGACGCACCTCGGCCCGCCGCACGTCGCTCACCATGTGCAGCACCGGATCGTCGACGGGCCGCCCGTACGCCCGCACCCGCCAGGCCAGGTCGATGTCGAAGAGGTAGCGCCACAGTGCCGCGTACGCCGCCGGATCCAGCGCTTCCAGGGTGCGCAGCTGGACCTTGCCGTCCGAACCGGTCTGCTCCCAGTCGGGCTTGACGTGATAACGGGCGTAACCGACGACCTCGCCGCCCGCCCCCTCGGCCACCACGCACTTCAGCGGTGAGGCGGCCGACCGCCCCGACGGCGGGTCCACCAGCGCCCGCAGCTCCCAGCCCGGCTGCCGGGCCGGCATCCCGGGCCGGCCCGCGACCAGGGCCGCGTAGACCCGCTCGCAGTCGGGCAGGGACTCCAGCGGATCGACGAGCCGCAGGCGTACGTCATCGGTCCCCGGCGGCACGGAGAGCCGCACGCGCGTCGTGTCGATGTCCACGGACACGGAGTACGCGGCGGTGCCGTAGCCGAAGCGCCCGTAGATCGCCGGATCCGATGCCGTCAGCACGGCGAGCGGTTCACCACCCGCCCGGATGTCGTCCAATTGGCGGCGCATCAGCGAGGTGAGCACGCCCCGCCGCCGATGGGTGGGGGAGACGCCCACCATCGTGACCCCGGCGGCCGGCACGAGTGCGCCGCCCCCCGGGACGGACAGGCGGAAGGAGAAGGCCCCGGCCGAGCCGACGCACTGCCCGCCGTCCCAGACGCCGAGCGAACGTGTCAGCTCGGTCAGCGACTTGCACAGTTCGCGTTCCTCGGAGAGTTCGGGCACGCCACCGAACGCCAGTTCCAGGTGGTCGAACCAGACATCCCACTCATCAGCCGTCAATACGCGCGTCTCAAGTGCCATACGTCCCTCCCTATCAGGGCAATCCGGCCCGTGCGAGCCCTTTTCGGTCACCGCCGGACCGGTGTTCCGGGGGTACCCCTGCGGACCCACAGTCAGGATGGATAAGGTCCCGAAGCAATGGCCCGAGCACGTGTGGAGACACTCCTGGCCCGGACGCGCATGCTGTCGCACCGGGCACGCACCGCCCTGCGCAAATCCGCCGTCGACTACTTCCGCGGAGACGCCTCCGACTGGCTCGCCTTCGGCGGGCTGCTGCTCACCATCCCCGCCATCGCCTGCGGCACCCTGATGCTGCCGGTGTGGTTCTCACCGTCCGCGCTCGTCCTGCCGATCGTGGCCGGCGGCCTGCTGCTGCGGCCCGCCAGCCTCCTCGCCCTGTACGCGGCCTCCGCGGCCGCCCTCATCGTCGAGGCCCTCGTCCTCGGGCCGTACACCCAGGGCCCGGCCCGGGTCACCCCCGGCACCGTGCTCGTCGTCGCCGCCTGCGGATTCTTCGGGCTGGTCATCGCCCAGTTCCGCAGCCGCGTCGGCGTGCCCTGGCGGCGCGGCGGCACCATGCTCTTCGACCTGCGCGAACGCATCCGCGTGCAGAGCAAGCTGCCTGCCCTGCCGCGCGGCTGGCATCGCGAGATGGCCCTGCGCCCGGCCGGCGGCCAGTCCTTCTCCGGAGACTTCGTCGTCGCCGCCCGCACCAACGGCGGCCGCACCCTGGAGATCGTCCTCACCGACGTCTCCGGCAAGGGCATGGAAGCGGGTTCCCGCGCCCTGCTCCTGTCCGGCGCCTTCGGCGGCCTCCTCGGCGCCCTGCCCCCGCACGGCTTCCTGCCCGCCGCCAACGGCTACCTGCTGCGCCAGGACTGGGACGAGGGCTTCGCCACCTCCATCCACCTCGTCCTGGACCTGGAGACCGGGGACTACGAGCTCCTCTCCGCCGGCCACCTCCCCGCCCTCCAGCTCTGCGCGGGCACCGGCCGCTGGCAGGAGGTCTCCGGCGAGGGCCCGCTGCTCGGCGTCTACGACGGGGCCGAATTCGAACCCGCCCGCGGGAACCTGCGGCGCGGCGACGTCCTCATGCTCTTCACCGACGGCCTCGTCGAAACCGCCGAACGCGACATCAGCGAGGGCATGGACCGGCTCACCGGCGAAGCCGACCGCTACGTCGCCGCGGGCTGGGACGGCGCGGCCTGGCACCTGATCGAAAAGGTGGCCAAGGACGTCAACGACGACCGTGCCCTTTTGCTGATCCGGCGGTCGGGGTGACGGGCGTCGGGTTGACCGGTGATCGGGGTGACCGGTGCGGGGGTGGCCGGTGCGGGGGTGGCCGCCGATCCGGCTGGCTGCCGCTGGGCTGGTCGCCGTTCGGGCTGATCCGCGGTCCGGGCTGACGGCCGCCGGGCTGGCCGCCATTCGCGCTGACTGCCGCCGGGGCGGCCGCCGCCGGGCTGGCCGCCATTCGGCTGACCGCCGCCGGGCGGTCGAAGTTCGGGATCCGCCGTTCGGGCTGACCGCTGCCGGGCTTGCCGCCGATTCGGCTGGCTGCCGCTGGGCTGGCCGCCGTTCGCGCTGACTGCCGCGGGGGCGGCCGCCGCCGGGCTGGCCGCCATTCGGCTGACCGCCGCCGGGCGGCCGAAGTTCGGGATCCGCCGTTCGGGCTGACGGCTGTTCGGGCTGACCGCCGCCCGGCTGACCGCTGCCGGGCTTGCCGCCGATTCGGCTGACGGCCGCTGGGCTGGGTGCCGTTCGGGCTGATACGCGGTCCGGGCTGACGGCCGCCGGGCTTGCCGCCGATTCGGCTGACCGCTGCCGGGCTTGCCGCCGATTCGGCTGACGGCCGCTGGGCTGGGTGCCGTTCGCGCTGACCGCCGCCGGGGCGGCCGCCGCCGGGCGATCTGCCCTTTACCCCCGGCCGATGCTCGGGTTTACCCCACCATCGGCCCGCCTGCCTCCGCCATGGTGAGGGACCCCCCGTCCTCCGTAGCGTCGAAGACACGATCACCACCGGGTGGTCCATCGGCACGGAAGGCGGCACACCATGGGGCTCCGGCGGAGCAAACGACAGGCCGAGCAGCGGTCGGGGCAGGCCGGGCAGTCCGGGCACGCCGGAAGCGCTGGTTGGACCGCTGCCGGGCACGCTGGGCACGCTGGGCCCGCCTGGCAGGCCGGGTGGACCGGGGACTCCTACGACCCCTCCGCCGCCGTCGAGCTGCGCGGAGTCCGCCGCCGGTACGGGCGCGGCTCCGCCGCCGTCCACGCCCTGCGCGGCATCGACCTCAGCCTGCCGCGCGGCAGCTTCACCGCCGTGATGGGCCCCTCCGGCTCCGGCAAGTCCACCTTCCTCCAGTGCGCCGCCGGCCTCGACCTCCCCACCGAGGGCTCCGTCCGCCTCGGCGGCACCGAAATCACCGGCATGAACGAGAACCAGCTCACCCAGCTGCGCCGCGGCCGCCTCGGCTTCGTCTTCCAGGCCTTCAACCTGCTGCCCTCCCTCACCGTCGAGCAGAACGTCCTGCTCCCGCTGCGCCTCGCCGGTGGCCGCGCCGCCGCACAGGGCCAGGAGCGTGCCGCCGAACTCCTCGCCCGCGTCGGCCTGGAAGGCAAGGGCCGGCGCCGCCCCGCCGAACTCTCCGGCGGCCAGCAGCAGCGCGTCGCCATCGCCCGCGCCCTCGTCACCCGCCCCGACGTGGTCTTCGCCGACGAGCCCACCGGCGCCCTCGATACCACCACCGCCGCGGAGGTCCTCGGGCTGCTCCGGACCGCCGTGGACACCCTCGGCGCCACCGTCGTCATGGTCACCCACGACCCGGCCGCGGCGGCCCACGCCGACCAGGTGCTCTTCCTCGCCGACGGCCTGATCGCCGACCGGCTCCCGCGCAGCTCCACCGCCACGATCGCCGCCCGGATGACCGGCCTCACCGCCGGTCCGGTGCTCGCGGGAGCGGCCGCCTGATGGCCCTGCGCTCCAACGGCCTGGCCCGCGCGGCGCTCCGCTTCCGCCCCGCCGCCTTCGCCGGCACCTTCGTCGCCCTGCTCATGACCGTCGCCATCGTCTCCGCGTGCGGGCTCCTGCTGGAGACGGGCGTCCGGGCGAGCGTCCCGCCGACCCGCTACGCCGAAGCCCCCGTCGTGGTCGCCGCCGACCAGCAGGTCACCCTGCGGGTGGGCAGCGGCGAGGGCGCCTACGACGTCTCCGCGCAGATCCCCGAGCACGCCCGGGTGGACGCCGCCCTCCTGGACCGGCTGGCTCCCCTGGGCCGGGCCGTGCCCGACGTGATGTTCCCCGTACGGGAGGCGGCCGGAGCGGGAGCGGGTGCCCGTACCGGAGCCGGTGCCGGAGCCGGAGCCGGAGCGGGAACCCGTACCGGGGCGGGAGCCGGTGCCGGAGCCGGAGCGGAAGCGGGAGCCCGTACCGGAGCCGGAGCCACGGCCGGAGCAGCCGGCGCAGCCAGCCGCGCCTTCGACGCGTACGGCTGGGGCTCCACCGCCTTCAGCCCCGCGCAGCTGCGCGCCGGCCGCGCCCCGGCCGCCCCCGGCGAAGTCGTCCTCGGCGGCGCCGACGGACGCCACGGACCCGACCGGGTCACGCTCGACACCCCCGCCGGAACAAGGGAGTTCCGGGTCGTCGGGCGCACCGACCGGCCCGGCGCCTGGTTCTCCGACGCCGAAGCGCGTGCCCTCTCCGGACACCCCGAAGCCCTGGACGCCATCGTGCTGTTCGGCGCCGACGCGGCGAAGGCACGGGCAGCCGTGGACGGCCGTGCCCGGGTCCTGACCGGTGCCGCCCGCGCCATGGACCCGCAACTCGCGGGCGCCAAGGAGCTGCTGGCCGGCCTCGGCGGCTCCTTCGGCGGCATCGCCACACTCGTCGCCGTGTTCACCGCCGCCGGCACCGTCGCACTCTCCGTCGGCCAGCGCTCCCGCGAGTTCGCCCTGCTGCGCGCCGTCGGAGCCACCCCGCGCCAGATCCGCCGCACCGTCGCCACCGAAGCCCTGCTCGTCGCTCCGGTCGCGGGCGCGGTGGGCTGCGTACCCGGCATCGCCCTCGCCTCCTGGTGGTTCGGCCAGCTCAAGGCGAAGGGCGCGATCCCGGCCGGCGTCGACCTGACCGTCTCCTGGATCCCGCTCGTCTCCGCCGTCGGCATCGGGCTCGTCACCGCCCTGCTCGCCGGATGGGCCGCCGCCCGCCGCCCCGCCCGCACCCGCCCCGGCCAGGCCCTCGCCGCGGCCGCCGTGGAACGCCTGCGGCCCGGCTGGATCCGCACCCCGCTGGGCCTCGCCGCCCTGGCCGGCGGCGCCGCCTGCGCGTCCCTGGCCGCCACCAGCAGCGGCCCGGACGCCGCCAACGCCGCGCTCGGCGTCGTCATGCTCTTCATGCTCGCCGTCTCCCTGCTCGGCCCGCTGATCGCCCGCGCCTGCGCCGCCCTCTTCGGACTGCCGCTGCGCGCCGCCGGCGCCTCCGGATCCCTGGCCGCCGCCAACTCCCGCGCCCACGCCCGCCGCCTCGCCTCCGCGATCACCCCGATCGTCCTCGCCATGGCCTTCTCCTCCACCCTGGTCTTCCTCCACACCAGCCAGGACCGGGCCGTACGCCAGCAGCAGGAGGCCGGGCTGCTCGCCGACCACGTCGTCACCGACCCGCACGACCCGGACCGGGCGGTGGCGGCCGGGGCGGTCGCGCTCACCCGCACCTCCGTCCTCGCCGTCGTCGGCTCCGGCCCGGAGCGCCTGATCCACAACGCCTCCGCCCAAGGGGTCACCGGGGACATCGCCACCGTCGAGGACCTGGGCGTGCTCTCGGGGGACCTCGCCCGGCTGGCCCCCGGCAAGATCGCCGTCGACCGAACCCTGGCCGACGCCGACCACGCCGCCGTCGGCGACCGCCTGGAGCTGCGCCTCCCCGACGGCACCCGGGCCGACCCCGAGATCGTCGCCGTCTACTCACGCGGCCTCGGCCTCGGCGAGATCACCCTGCCCGCCGCGGACCTGGCCGGCCACACCACCGCCGGCCGCCCCACGGAACTCCTGATCCGCGGCCCGCTCCCGGCCGGCCTCGGCCCGGCGCAGTCCGCCTCCGCCTGGACCACCGGCCAGAGCCTGGACCGCGAGGTCAACGCCTGGGCCAACACCACCATGGCGGCGCTCCTCGGCGGCTTCGCGGCCGTCGCCGCCGCCAACACCCTGGTGATGACGGTCCTCGACCGCCGCCGCGAACTGGGCATGCTGCGGCTGGTCGGCTCCACCCGCCGCCAGGTGCTGCGGATGCTCCGCTGGGAAGCCCTCCTGGTCAGCGGCGCGGGCATCACCCTCGGCTCGGCGATCGCGCTGGCCACCCTGATCCCGCTGACCAAGACCCTGACGGGCACCGGCCCCTACATCCCACCCGCCGTCTACGCCTCCTTCGCGGCCGCCGCCGTAGCCCTGACCCTGGCCTCCACCACCCTCCCGGCCCGCCGAGCCCTCACCCCCACCCGAACCTGAGCCCCGCCCCACCGCCCGCCGAAGGGGTGTGCCGGACCCCAGGGCGGCCTGGGGCCCGGCACCCGTTGCCACGTACGGCCCCCCTCCCGGGAGTCGGCCCCCGAAAGTGGCCCGGCACCCGTTGCCACGTACGGGCCCCCGCCCGGGGGTCGGCCCCCGGGAGGGCGAAGCCGCAACCCTCCCCCAACCACCGCTGGGGGAGGGACCCCTGACGGGTCCGCATGGCCCGGAGGTTCAATTCCAGCCCCCCGGCGTCCGAGGCACGGGATCCGCCCCGGATCCCGGGGCGACGGCCGCGCGCGGCCCTACGGGTCAACGCGAAGCCGTGGGACGGGTGGAAGGGCGGGAAGGGGACTCAGCACCCGAAGGTGCCGGTGATCCGAACGATCACCGCGGAAGCTCCTGCCACGGACCGATCCCGAGCTTCCCGGTGTTGCCCAGATCGACCGGCCGGGTCAGCCGCAGCATCAGCGTGGGCGCGCCGCGCCGGGGCGTGACCTCGAGCGCCCAGCCGTCCGTCGCGACCACCGTCGAGTCCGTGACGAGGTTGCGCCACACCATCGGCACGTACGCGGCCTGGCCCGGCGCGATCACCAACCGCCGTGCGCGAGCATCCACGTTCGGGGCGCCGGTGGTGATCCCCGCCGACCCGTGCGCGACGGTCGCCTCCACGGGCGCCCCCGCCTTGTCGAGCAGCCGCAGGTCGGGATACCCGTCCAGCGCGTACGGCTCCGCCCCGCAATTGACCAACTGCACGGACTCCGCCCGGAGCCCCATCGCGGCACTCCCGTCCCCCTCGGCCAGCCGCACCCCGCCTTCGGGACACTCCCCACCAGCCCCCGCCCCGGCGCTGGCCCCTGCCCCGGCGCTGGCCCCTGCCCCGGCGGTGGCCCCTGCCCCCGCTGCGGCCCCGGCCCCCGCCCCTGTCCCGGCCCCGGCCCCTGCCGAGGCCGCCGAACCGGAGCTCGCCGAACCGGAGCTCGCCGAGCCGGAGC
>NZ_JAGGOW010000009.1:0-27206 GCF_018614135.1 Streptomyces sp. ISL-66 | reverse complement strand
AGCCGGAGCTCGCCGAGCCGGATCCCGCTGACGTCCTCTCCGCCGTCGGCCCCGTGGGCCCCGGCGCGGCCGAGGGCGCCGGCGGCGTTCCGCACGCCACCAACACCCCCGCCAGCGCCCCGGCCCCGACAACACCCCGCACCCACCGCTTCGCGATCATCCCCCGACCCTAAACTCAGCCCCCGCCACCCGTCCCAGGAGCCGCGAGCGCCCGGCCTCGTCGACCAGCCGGCGTACGCCGCCGCCCGGACCTCGGCCTCGCCCCCCACCCAGGCCCCTGCCGCCCCGTCCCAACCCGACGGCCGTTCCCGTCCCGGCCCCGCGGGCCCCTCACCGCGTTCCGGCCCCCCCACCCATGAGCCAATCGCGCCCAATTGGCCGGTCCGCGCCGGCCGGGCGGCGCCTACCGTGCCCCCATGGACCGCACGCTCGCCGCCGACCTCGCCCGCCTCCCCGCGCTGCTCGACGCCACCCGCGACGCCGCCGCCGCGACCCTCGCAGCCTTGGACGCACGTCCCGTCGTACCTCCCCGCCCGGCAGGGCCCCCGGCTCCCGAGCCGTTCCCCGAGCACGGAGCCGGGACGGAAGCCGCCCTCGCCGCCTTCGCGGACCGCTGGGTCCCGCGGCTGTCGGCCTCCGCGGGCCCCCGCTACCTGGGCTTCGTCACCGGCGGCGCCACCCCCGCCGCCCTCGCGGGCGACTGGCTCACCGCGACCCACGACCAGAACTCCAACTCCGCCCTGGACGGCGGCGGCCAGGACCTCGAACGCGAGACCGTCGGCTGGCTCCGCGAGCTCTTCGGCCTCTCCGACGCCCACACCGGAACGTTCGTCAGCGGCGCCACCATGTCCAACACCACCGGCCTGGCCATCGCCCGCGAATGGCTCGGCGAACGCCTCGGGGTCTCCCCGTCCGAGGACGGCGCGGCCGCCCTCGGCACGGTCCGCGTCCTCTCCGGGGCCCCGCACTCCTCCATCGCCAAGGCCCTGTCCGTCCTCGGCCTCGGCCGCCGCGCCCTGGTCCCCGTACCGACCCTGCCCGGCCGGGAGGCCGTGGATCCGGCGGCCCTGGAGCGCGCCCTCGCCGACGAGCCCGGCCGCCCCGCCGTGGTCGTCGCCAACGCGGGCACCGTCAACACCGTGGACTTCGACGACCTCCGCGCCGTCGCGGCCCTGCGCGCACGCCACGACTTCTGGCTGCACACCGACGCCGCCTTCGGCGCCTTCGCCGCGCTCTCCCCGGACCACGCCCACCTCACGGCCGGCCTCGACGCCTCCGACTCCGTCTGCGTCGACCTCCACAAATGGCTCAACGTCCCCTACGACAGCGCCGTCCAGTTCACCCGCCGCCGCGACCTCCAGGCCCGCGTGTTCCAGAACGCCGCCGCCTACCTCGGCCCCCTCGGCGACCACCCCGACCTGGTCCACCTCACCCCGGAGAACTCCCACAGGCTGCGCGCGCTGGCCGCCTGGTTCACCCTGCGCGCCTACGGCCGCGAGGGCCACCGGGAGATCGTCGAACGCGACATCGCCTGCGCCCGGCTCCTCGGCGCGGCCCTCTCGCGGGACCCGTGCTTCACCGTCCTCGCCCCGGTCCGGCTGAACGTCGTCTGCTTCACCCTCGCCGGGGCGCCCACGACCGCCCGCCTCACCGCCCTGCGCGAAGCGGCCGGCGCCGAGGTCTTCGTCACCCCCACGCACTACGCGGGAACCCCCGCCCTACGCGCCGCGTTCTCCAACTGGCGCACGACGCACGCGGATGTACACCGGATCGCGCATGCGCTGCACACGGCGGCAAGGGAGCTCGGATGACCGACCACCACCCCCTGACCCTCATCGAGGTCGAGGCACTGGCCCGCGCCGCGCACGAGGGCCAGACCGACAAGGCCGGCAGGCCGTACGCCGAGCACCTCGCGGCCGTCGCCGAGGGCGTCCGCGTCCGCGGCGGCACGGCCGAGCAGCAGGCCGCGGCCTGGCTCCACGACTCGATCGAGGACGACGCCCTCACCCCGGCCTGGCTGGATTCGGCCGGACTTCCGCCGTCCGTCAAGGACATGGTCCTGTCCCTCACCAAACGCCCCGGCGAACCGGTCGAGGAGTACGCGGCCCGCATCCTCGCCACCCCGGGCGCCCTCCTGGTCAAGGAGGCCGACCTCGCGCACAACGCGGATCCGGCCCGCCTCGCGGTCCTCGACGCCCCCACCCGGGACCGGTTGTCCGCGAAGTACGCCTATGTCCGCTCGCTCCTCGGACTCGCGCCGTCCTGAAGGCACTGCGCCATGTCTATTCGTCACGGGGCGGATAGCCGGGCCGTGTTGGTGGGAGGATGGTCCATGTGGGGGTGCGCGGGTCGCGCCCCGGGCCGACCAGGGGACGACCGAAGGTGTGATCAGAAGTGGCCATTTCGCTGTCAGTAGTGGTTCTGTTGGCGATCATCCTCGTGGTGCTCGTCAGGGGAAGTCACCTCAAGGCCGGCCCCGCGATCGTCGCGGTCCTCTTCGGCTTCTTCCTCGCGTCCAGCTCGATCGCCCCGGACGTCAACCGCTTCCTGAACTCCCTCGCGGACACGATCGCCGGCATCAAACTCTGAGCCCTCCCGCAGTGTCCGGCGCGACAGCCGACCAGGCCGTCGCGTCGCCCCGGACGCCACCAGACGACCCAGACGGCGCAGCCGGTACCTCCACCCGTCCCGGCTGCGCCCGCACGCCCTGCCGGACGTCAGGCCCGCCTCCGCCCGGACGGTTCCCCCGGCCACCCCCGGGAACGACGAAGGGCCAGGTCGAGGAGACATCCTCTGACCTGGCCCTTTGTGCTCTGGAGCGGGTGACGGGAATCGAACCCGCGTAGCTAGTTTGGAAGACTAGTGCTCTACCATTGAGCTACACCCGCAGCGCGTGCACCGCAGGTCCGGGGACCGCGGCACGGACAGCATCCTAGCGGGTCGGGGCGGGGGAGTGCACACCGCATTACGGTGCCCGCGTGTGCGCGTGGGTGACGGTTTCGTCGGAACTGCGCGCGGCGGAGGGTCTTCGGGCATGTACCCTACGTGTCGCACCGACGGGGTGTGGCGCAGCTTGGTAGCGCGTCCGCTTTGGGAGCGGAAGGTCGTCGGTTCGAATCCGGCCACCCCGACCAGCAAGACTCTTCGCGGAACGTCGCGTCGGAAGATCACGCCGATGATCGCGCTGATGATCGCGTTGTGGGCTGATTGCCGCTTGCGGTTACTATGCAAGCTGCGTGCCCGTGTGTCTGATGTACCGGGCCCGATCCGCCGAACCGCTGAATCACAGCGTGACGACAGAGACCCCCAGCAGTCAGCCACAAGGAGACCAAACCGTGAAGAGCGCCGTGGAGACCCTGAACCCGACTCGGGTTCGGCTCACTGTTGAGGTGCCCTTCGAGGAGCTCAAGGAAAGCCTCGACGCGGCCTACAAGAAGATCAACCAGCAGGTCACGGTGAAGGGCTTCCGCAAGGGCAAGATCCCCGCCCGGGTCATCGACCAGCGCTTCGGCCGCGGTGCGGTGCTGGAGGAGGCCGTCAACGACGCCCTCCCGAAGTTCTACACCGAGGCGGTCAACGAGGCCGACCTGAACCCGCTGGGCCAGCCCGAGGTCGACATCAAGGAGCTGAAGGACGGCGAACTGCTGTCCTTCACCGCCGAGGTTGACATCCGTCCCGCGATCGAGATCCCGGACTACTCCGGCATCGAGGTCACCGTGGACGCCGTCGAGGTCTCGGACGAGGACGTCGAGAAGGCTGTCGAGCAGCTGCGCGGCCGCTTCGCGTCCACCAAGGACGTCGAGCGCGCGGCCCAGGACGGCGACGTCGTCACCATCGACCTCGAGGCCAAGGTCGACGGCGAGGTGCTGGAGGACGGTGTCGCCCAGGACGTCTCCTACACCATCGGCTCGGGTGAGCTTCTCGAAGGCATCGACGAGGCCGTCAAGGGCCTGGAGGCCGGTGGCGAGGCCACCTTCACCTCCCAGCTCAAGGGCGGTTCCGCCGAGGGCAAGGACGCCGAGGTCACCGTCAAGGTCACCAAGGTTTCCGCCCGCGAGCTGCCGGAGCTGGACGACGAGTTCGCCGGCATGGCCAGCGAGTTCGACACCCTCGAAGAGCTGAAGGCGGACAGCCGCAAGCGCCTCGAGAACACGAAGCAGTACGACCAGGCCACGCAGGCCCAGGAGCGCGTCCTGGAGAAGCTGCTGGAGCTCGTCGAGGTCCCGATCCCCGAGAAGCTCCTCGCGGACGAGGTCCAGACCCGCAAGCACAACCTCGAGCACCACCAGCTCGGCCAGATGGGCCTGTCCATCGAGAAGTACCTCGAGATCCAGGGCAAGACGGTCGAGGAGTTCGACGCCGAGACCGCCGAGCAGGCCGTCAAGGGCATCAAGACCCAGTTCGTCCTCGACGAGCTGGTCAACAAGGAGAAGCTGAACGTCAACCAGGAGGAGCTCACCGAGCACCTCATGCGGCGCGCTGCCTCCTCCGGCATGTCCCCCGACCAGTTCGCCCAGGCCGTCGTCGAAGGCGGCCAGGTTCCGATGCTCGTCGGCGAGGTCGCCCGCGGCAAGGCCCTCGCGGTCGTCGTCGAGGCCGCCAAGGTCACCGACACCAACGGTGAGGTCGTCGACCTCTCCGACGACGAGGACGAGGACGAGCAGGCCACGGAGACCGTCGAGGCCGTCGAGAACGCCGAGACCGTCGAGAACTCCGCCCCGGCCGACGGCGAGCCCGCCGCCGACGAGGCCAAGTAACACCCGGGGTCCACTCCCGCCGAGCAGTACCAGAGCACTGCCCGAAGGGCCCGTACGCAGCCGCGTGCGGGCCCTTCGCCGCACCCTGTGCGGACGCCCTGTGAGCGGCCGCGGACCTTGCGCTCCGAGCGAACAGTTCGGGAAGCGGGATGGCGTTGTCCTACCTGCGCGTTAGGGTCCATGAATACGAGGGCACGGGAGTACCCGACGCCGTGGGGCATCGCCCCATCGGTAGGTCCGCGCCCCAGAACGAGACGCTGAGACGGCACATGGCCGTCGGAGACGAGCAGGTGGATACGTGACGAATCTGAAGCCTTACGCCGCGGGTGAGCCGTCCATCGGTGGCGGCCTCGGCGACCATGTCTACAACCGGCTGCTCGGCGAGCGCATCATCTTCCTCGGCCAGCAGGTCGACGACGACATCGCGAACAAGATCACTGCGCAGCTCCTGCTCCTGGCCGCAGAGCCGGAGAAGGACATCTACCTGTACATCAACAGCCCCGGTGGCTCGGTGACGGCGGGCATGGCGGTCTACGACACCATGCAGTACATCCCGAACGACGTCGTCACCATCGGTATGGGCATGGCGGCCTCCATGGGCCAGTTCCTGCTCACCGGCGGCACCGCGGGCAAGCGCTTCGCGCTCCCGAACACCGACATCCTGATGCACCAGGGCTCCGCCGGCATCGGCGGCACCGCCTCGGACATCAAGATCCAGGCCCAGTACCTGCTGCGCACGAAGCAGCGCATGGCTGAGATCACCGCCCGCCACTCCGGCCAGACCGTGGAGACGATCATCCGCGACGGCGACCGCGACCGCTGGTACACGGCGGAAGAGGCCAAGTCCTACGGCCTCATCGACGAGATCATCTCCGCGGCCTCCCTGGTCCCCGGCGGCGGCGGCACCGGGGCCTGATCCCGGCCCCGGCGCGCGAGCTCCCGTACGGGGGCCCGTACGCCCGCCAGCACCAGGCAAGCCTCAGCCCGCAGAACGCCACCAGGATGGTGAACACCCAGATGCACATGAACAACCTCTCTCCCGCGAGCGGCCTCTACACCGGCGCGCCGGTGGACAACCGCTACGTCGTTCCGCGCTTCGTCGAGCGCACCTCGCAGGGCGTGCGCGAGTACGACCCGTACGCGAAGCTCTTCGAGGAGCGCATCATCTTCCTCGGCGTGCAGATCGACGACGCCTCCGCCAACGACGTCATGGCGCAGCTGCTGTGCCTGGAGTCGATGGACCCGGACCGCGACATCTACCTGTACATCAACAGCCCCGGCGGCTCCTTCACCGCGCTGACGGCCATCTACGACACGATGCAGTTCGTGAAGCCGGACATCTCGACGGTCTGCATGGGCCAGGCGGCCTCCGCCGCCGCCGTCCTGCTCGCCGCCGGTGCTCCCGGCAAGCGCATGGCGCTGCCGAACGCCCGCGTGCTGATCCACCAGCCCTCCGGTGGCACCGGTCGCGAGCAGCTCTCGGACCTGGAGATCGCGGCCAACGAGATCCTGCGCATGCGCGACCAGCTGGAGACCATGCTGGCCAAGCACTCGACGACGCCGCTGGAGAAGATCCGCGACGACATCGAGCGCGACAAGATCCTCACTGCCGAGGGTGCGCTGGCCTACGGCCTGATCGACCAGGTCGTCGCCACGCGCAAGACCTCGCACTGATCCTTGCCGCCAGTTGGCGTGGGCACGTCGCCGGATTCGGGGATGTGAACCACGTCAAGGGGGCCCCGCACGGGGCCCCCGGCAAGGTACCGTCGGATATGAGGCACCAGGAGCGCTGATCCAGGCGTCTCCCAGGCGAAGGGGAAGTACCTCGTGGCACGCATCGGTGACGGCGGCGACCTGCTCAAGTGCTCGTTCTGCGGAAAGAGCCAGAAGCAGGTGAAGAAGCTCATCGCGGGACCCGGTGTGTACATCTGCGACGAGTGCATCGACCTCTGCAACGAGATCATCGAAGAGGAGCTCGCGGAGACCTCCGAGGTCCGGTGGGAGGAACTCCCCAAACCCCGTGAGATCTACGAGTTCCTGGAGAGCTACGTCGTCGGCCAGGAGCCGGCGAAGAAGGCGCTCTCGGTCGCGGTGTACAACCACTACAAGCGCGTCCAGGCCGGCGAGAACGGCGGCGGGCAGAGCAAGGACGACGCGATCGAGCTCGCGAAGTCCAACATCCTGCTGCTGGGCCCCACGGGCTCGGGCAAGACGCTGCTGGCCCAGACCCTCGCCCGCATGCTCAACGTCCCGTTCGCCATCGCCGACGCGACGGCGCTGACGGAGGCCGGGTACGTCGGCGAGGACGTCGAGAACATCCTGCTCAAGCTGATCCAGGCGGCCGACTACGACGTCAAGAAGGCCGAAACCGGGATCATCTACATCGACGAGATCGACAAGGTCGCCCGCAAGAGCGAGAACCCGTCGATCACGCGCGACGTGAGCGGCGAGGGCGTGCAGCAGGCCCTCCTGAAGATCCTCGAAGGCACGACCGCTTCGGTACCGCCGCAGGGCGGCCGCAAGCACCCGCACCAGGAGTTCATCCAGATCGACACGACGAACGTGCTGTTCATCGTGGGCGGCGCCTTCTCCGGCCTGGAGCGGATCATCGAGTCCCGCGCCGGCGCCAAGGGCATCGGCTTCGGGGCGACGATCCGCTCGAAGCGCGAGATCGAGGCGAGCAACCAGTTCCAGGAGGTCATGCCGGAGGACCTGGTGAAGTTCGGGATGATCCCCGAGTTCATCGGCCGTCTCCCCGTCATCACCTCCGTGCACAACCTGGACCGCGAGGCCCTGCTCCAGATCCTCATCGAGCCGCGCAACGCGCTGGTCAAGCAGTACCAGCGGCTGTTCGAACTCGACGGTGTGGAGCTGGACTTCGAGCGCGAGGCCCTCGAAGCCATCGCGGACCAGGCGATCTTGCGCCAGACCGGCGCGCGAGGCCTGCGCGCCATCATGGAAGAGGTCCTGATGTCGGTGATGTACGAGGTCCCGTCCCGCAAGGACGTGGCCCGCGTGGTCATCACCTCGGAGGTCGTCCGCTCCAACGTCAACCCGACGCTGGTCCCGCGGATCGTCCCGAAGGACCAGGGGCCGCAGGAGAAGTCGGCGTAGCCGACAGGCAGACGTAGGTCATGCAGAAGGGGCGCCCCGATCGGGGCGCCCCTTCTGCATGACCTGCCGCCCCGTCCGCTACTTCTTGACGCGGGCGGTGTTATAGAGCTTCGCCGTGAGTTCCGCGGTCTGCTCCAGGGTGTAGCCCTTCTTGCCGGCCAGGATGGAAGCCACGTCGGAGGCGCTGACCATGCTCAGGGTGCTGTAGTCACCCCAGACGCAGATCGGCACGGTGAACTCCTTCGGCCCCTTCTGCGTGGTGCTCGTGGAGGTGAGCTTCATTTCCTGGCACTTCATCACCGCGCCCTTGAAGCCTGCCGGGGTCATCGCCTGGGGGCTCCCGATCAGCTCCACCGAGAGCTCCTTCTCCTTGCCGGCGTTGAGCTTGGCCATGGCGAAGTACGAGTCCACCGACTTCTCCGGGTCCGCGACCTCGCCGTAGAGGCCGTTGAAGTTCAGGCCCTTGGCGGTCAGCGGGTTCTTCGGGTCGCCGGCCTGGTAGCCCATCTCCACCTGGGTGGGGTTCTTGATGCCCACCCCCTCGGCTTCCTTCTTGTCCTTGTCGCTGAAGTTCTTCTGCTCGTGCTTCGGGTCCTTCTTGAAGTCGTCCACCGACTCCGGGGCGACCAGCTTGTAGCCCTTGGTGTCGGCCGAGATCGAGGCGCTCGCGCCGCCGCCCTGCGTGAAGTACCAGCCGGCGCCCGCGATCACCGCGACCGCGACGATCACCGCGATGACGACGCCCGCCTTCGACTTCTTAGGGGGCTGCTGCGGGGGCATCCCGCCGCCGTACGGAGGCTGCTGCGGGTAGCCGTACGCGGGCTGCTGCTGCGGGTAGCCCTGCGGCGGGACGCCGGGCGGGGCCTGCTGCGGGTAGCCGTATCCCGGCTGAGGCGCGGGCTGGCCGTACGGCGGCGGCCCGGGCTGTCCGGGCTGCTGCCCGTAGGGCCCCGGCTGCTGCGGCTGCTGTCCGTAAGGCCCCGGCTGCTGCGGCTGTTGGCCTCCGTACGGCCCCGGCTGGTTGTAGCTCATCCCGCGTCCCCCCATGAGGTTATTTATTCGTTCCACACATCCTGGCGGAAGCCGGAGGTGCTCAGGGCGCCGGGTCCTGGGAAAGCCGGTTTCATGACTGGACTGTTACCGCTCTAAACTGTGGCTCGTGACCGAGAACACGCAGACACCCAGCAGCCCCTACTCCGAACTGCCGACCCAGTACGCGCCGGCCGAGGTAGAGGGGAAGCTCTACGAGCGCTGGGTGGAGCGTGGCTACTTCGAGGCGGACGAGAAGAGCGAGAAGCCCCCGTACGCCATCGTCATCCCGCCGCCGAACGTCACCGGCAGCCTCCACCTGGGGCACGCCTTCGAGCACACGCTGATCGACGCCCTCACCCGCCGCAAGCGCATGCAGGGCTACGAGACCCTGTGGCAGCCCGGCATGGACCACGCGGGCATCGCCACCCAGAACGTCGTCGAGCGCGAGCTCGCCAAGGAGGGCAAGTCCCGCCACGACCTGGGCCGCGAGGCCTTCGTCGAGCGGGTCTGGCAGTGGAAGGGCGAGTCGGGCGGCCAGATCTCCGGCCAGATGCGCCGCCTCGGCGACGGCGTCGACTGGTCGCGCGAGCGCTTCACCATGGACGAGGGCCTGTCCGAGGCCGTCCAGACCATCTTCAAGAAGCTCTACGACGACGAGCTGATCTACCGGGCCGAGCGCATCATCAACTGGTGCCCCCGCTGCCTCACCGCGATCTCCGACATCGAGGTCGAGTACCAGGACGACGAGGGCGAGCTCGTCTCGATCCGCTACGGCGAGGGCGACGCCTCCATCGTCGTCGCGACGACCCGCGCCGAAACGATGCTGGGTGACACGGCTGTTGCCGTCCACCCCGACGACGAGCGCTACAAGCACCTCGTCGGCACCGAGATCGAGCTGCCGCTCACCGGCCGCCGCATCCCCGTCGTCGCCGACGAGCACGTCGACCCCGAGTTCGGCACCGGCGCCGTCAAGGTGACCCCGGCGCACGACCCGAACGACTTCGAGATCGGCCAGCGCCACGGCCTGCCCAACCTCGCCGTCATGGACGAGCACGCCGTCATCACCGTCCACGGCCCCTTCCAGGGCCTGGACCGCCTGGAGGCCCGCTCCGCCATCGTCGCCGCGCTGCGCGCCGACGGCCGGATCGTCGCCGAGAAGCGTCCGTACACGCACTCCGTCGGCCACTGCTCGCGATGCAAGACCACCATCGAGCCGCGCCTGTCGCTCCAGTGGTGGGTCAAGGTCGGTCCGCTCGCCAAGGCCGCCGGTGACGCGGTCCGCGACGGCAAGGTCAAGATCCACCCGCAGGAGATGGAGAAGCGCTACTTCGACTGGGTCGACAACCTCCACGACTGGTGCATCTCGCGCCAGCTCTGGTGGGGCCACCGCATCCCCGTCTGGTACGGCCCGAATGGCGAGATCGTCTGCGTCGGCCCCGACGAGCAGCCGCCGAGCGGCGAGGGATGGACCCAGGACACGGACGTCCTGGACACCTGGTTCTCCTCCGGCCTGTGGCCGTTCTCCACGCTCGGCTGGCCGCAGCAGACCGACAGCCTGGCGAAGTTCTACCCGAACGCCGTCCTGGTCACCGGCTACGACATCCTCTTCTTCTGGGTCGCCCGGATGATGATGTTCGGCCTGTACGCGATGGACGGCACCCCGCCGTTCGGCACGATCGCCCTGCACGGCATGGTCCGCGACGAGCGCGGCAAGAAGATGTCGAAGTCCTTCGGCAACGCGGTCAACCCGCTGGACTGGATGGACAAGTACGGCTCCGACGCGGTCCGCTTCACCCTGGCGCGCGGCGCCAACCCGGGTGTCGACGTCCCGATCGGCGAGGACTGGGTCCAGGCCTCCAGCAAGTTCGCCAACAAGATCTGGAACGCCACCCGGTTCGCGATGATGAACGGTGCCACGATCGAGGGCGACCTGCCGTCGGTCGAGGAGATGTCGGCGACCGACCGCTGGATCCTGTCCCGGCTGAACGAGACGGTCGCGCAGGCCGATGCCTTCTACGAGGACTACCAGTTCTCGAAGCTCAGCGAGGCGCTCTACCACTTCGCGTGGGACGAGGTCTTCGACTGGTACGTCGAGCTGTCGAAGACGACCTTCTTCGCGGGCGGCGAGCCGGCGAAGGCCTCGGCCCGGGTCCTCGGCGAGGTCCTCGACGTCATGCTGCGCCTGCTGCACCCGGTGGTCCCCTTCGTCACCGAGACGCTGTGGACCACGCTGACCGGTGGCGAGTCCCTGGTGATCGCCGACTGGCCGAAGGACAGCGGCTTCCGCGACGCGGCCGCCGAAGCCGAGATCGAGGGCGTCCAGAGCCTGGTCAGGGAGGTCCGCCGGTTCCGAAAGGAGCAGGGCCTCGACGACAAGCAGAAGGTTCCGGCCCGCCTGGACCTGTCCGCCACCGTGCTGGCCGCCCACGAGGCAGCCATCCGCCAGGTGCTGCGCCTCCAGCCGGAAGGCGACGCCTTCAGCGCCACCGCGACCCTCCCGGTCGCCGGCGCCACCGTCGCGCTCGACCTGTCGGGCACCATCGACATCCCGGCCGAGCGCAAGCGGCTGAGCAAGGATCTGGCCGCCGCCGAGAAGGAGAAGCAGCAGGCCGAGGCGAAGCTCGGGAACGAGGCGTTCATCGCCAAGGCCCCCGACAACGTCGTGGACAAGATCAAGGGCCGCCTCGCCAAGGCCGAGGCGGACATCGCCCGGCTCCAGGCGCAGCTGGCGGCGCTGCCCGCCGCGTAGGCCCCGTCAGCGGCCCGTAGAGCACGGGCGAAGGCCCCCACGCCGTCGGTCGGCGTGGGGGCCTTCGCGGTCGAAAGGCCGAGTACGGTGCCGACGGCCAGGGCGGTGGTCGTGCCGGCCTTGACCGCCGCCACGGACGGCTCATTCGGGACGCGCGGCTGGAAACCGTCTTGTTGGTGCCGGCCTGCGGCATTTGTTCACCTGTCTCCGGCCCGCAAGGCTCGCATAACGATCCGGTCGCCTTCGCCGTCGGAGGTCCCGAAGCGACCAGGCCGGAAGTGCTTCCGCTCCTCGTCCGTAGACTGGGTCCCGTGAGTGAGCAGCAGCCCGAGAGCCACGATGACAGCTTCGACGAGTTCGACCAGATCGTGGCGGAGGAATCCGACCGCGACCCCGACCTGGCGGTGATCGCTGCGGGCAGCCGCACCCTGCGCGCGCAGGCCGGTCCACCTCAAGGCGAGCCGGTGCCCGACGTGCCCGCCGACCCCCAAGCGGCCGAAGCGCTGCGGGAGGTGGAGCAGGAACTGGCCGGGCGCTGGGGCGAGACGAAACTGGAGCCCTCCGTCACGCGGATCGCCGCGCTGATGGACGTCCTGGGCGAGCCGCAGCGCGCGTACCCCTCCATCCACATCACCGGAACCAACGGCAAGACGAGCACCGCCCGCATGATCGAGGTGCTGCTGAACGCCTTCGAGCTGCGCACCGGCCGCTACACGAGCCCGCACGTGCAGTCGATCACCGAGCGGATCAGCCTGGACGGCGCGCCGATCACCGCCGAGCGGTTCGTCGAGACGTACCACGACATCAAGCCGTACGTGGAGATGGTGGACGCGGCCGAGGAGTTCCGGCTGTCGTTCTTCGAGGTCCTCACCGGCATGGCCTACGCGGCCTTCGCGGACGCACCGGTGGACGCGGCCGTGATCGAGGTCGGCATGGGCGGAACCTGGGACGCGACCAACGTGATCGACGGCGCGGTCGCCGTGGTCACCCCGATCAGCCTGGACCACACGGACCGGCTCGGCTCCACGCCCGGCGAGATCGCGGGGGAGAAGGGCGGCGTCATCAAGCCGGGCGCCACCGTGATCCTGGCGCAGCAGCCGGTGGACGCGGCGCAGGTGCTGCTGAAGAAGGCCGTCGAGGTCGACGCGACGGTGGCCCGCGAGGGCATGGAGTTCGGCGTCGTCACCCGCGAGGTCGCGGTCGGCGGCCAGCAGCTGACGCTGCGCGGGCTGGGCGGCGAGTACGACGGGATCTTCCTGCCGTTGTACGGCGCCCACATGGCGCACAACGCGGCGGTGGCGCTGGCGGCCGTCGAGGCCTTCTTCGGGATCGGTGCGGACCGCGCCCGGGTGCTGGACGTGGACACCGTGCGCAAGGCCTTCGCCTCGGTGACCTCGCCCGGCCGCATGGAAGTCGTGCGGCGCAGCCCGACGGTGGTCCTGGACGCGGCGCACAACCCGGCCGGCGCGCTGGCCACGGCGGACGCGGTGACCGAGTCCTTCGGCTTCAGCCGCCTCATCGGGGTCGTGGGCGCCAGCGAGGGCAAGGACGTGCGCGGGCTCTTCGAGGCCTTCGAGCCGATCTTCGCGGAGGTCGTGGTCACGGAGAACACGAGCCACCGGGCGATGACCGCCGACGACCTGGGGGCCATCGCGGTCGAGGTCTTCGGGGCGGACCGGGTGCAGGTGGAGCCTCGGTTGGACGACGCCCTGGAGGCGGCGATCACCCTGGCGGAGGAAGAGGCCGAGTACGGAGGGGCCGGAGTCCTGGTGACCGGGTCCGTGATCACGGTGGGCGAGGCCCGCCTGCTGCTGAAGAGGGGCTGAGGGATGCGCACGCTGTGTGCTTCGACGCTGATCGGCGAGTTCTTCGTGATCGGTTTCGCGGGTCTGGTCGCCATGAAGGGCGACCTGAGCCAGGCCGTGGTCTGGACGGTCTGCGGGACCGGGATGCTGCTGTCGGTGCTGCTGTGCGGGATGCTGTCCCGCCCGGGGGCCGTCCAGATCGGCTGGGCCCTGCAGATCGGGCTGGTCCTGAGCGGCCTGGTGGTCCCGATGATGTTCTTCCTGGGTGCGGTGTTCGCGGGCCTGTGGTGGTGCTCGGTCCACTACGGCCGCCGGATCGACGACATCAAGGCCCGCTGGGCCGCCGCGCAGTCCGAGGCCCCGGCCGAGGCGTAGCCGGCCGGCCCGGCCCGGGGAAGGCCCCGTACGGCGGGGCTCCGGGCCCCTGTAGCCTCGTCGGACCGCACCCGTATGCCGCAAGGAGTTACCCATATGACCCAGCGCACGCTCGTCCTGCTCAAGCCCGACGCCGTCCGGCGGGGCCTGATCGGCGAGATCGTCGGCCGCATCGAGCGGAAGGCCGGCTGGACCATTCCCGCGCTGGAGCTGCGCACGCTGGACCAGGAGACCCTGGAGGCGCACTACGGCGAGCACAAGGGCAAGCCCTTCTACGAGCCGCTCATGGGCTTCATGGCGGGCGGCCCGGTCGTGGCCCTGGTCGTCGAAGGGGAACGCGTGATCGAGGGTGTCCGCCAGCTGGCCGGACCCACTGACCCGATCGCCGCGGCGCCCGGTTCCATTCGGGGTGACTTCGGTACCGTCACCCGGGAGAACCTGATCCACGCCTCGGACTCCGAGGAGTCCGCGCAGCGCGAGCTGAAGCTTTTCTTCCCGTCGCTCTGATCACTCTTTCCTGACGGAACATCAGCCGAATAGCGCTCATGACCTGGGGCGACCGAAGTAATTTCGGTCGCCCTTTGGTATTACCGGCGAATTCCGGGAACGCATGAACAGGACACGACGTCACCACTGTGGGGGCGGGTATCCGTTCCGGCGGGTTTGCCGGAGTCCCGTCGCGCGATGTCCGTACTTGCGGCACTACGATGGGGCCTCCACCCACACACCCACCTCGCCGACCTGACAGCAGCTGCTATCAACTGGAAGGCCAGACGCTCCTCATGGGGAACAAGGGGAACTACATGTCGTTCATCGGCCGTGACATGGCGATCGACCTCGGGACCGCCAACACGCTGGTGTACGTGAGGGGCCGGGGGATCGTCCTGAACGAGCCGTCCGTGGTCGCCATCAACACGAACACCGGCGGCATCCTGGCGGTCGGCTCCGAGGCGAAGAAGATGATCGGCCGGACGCCCGGCAACATCGTCGCCGTCAGGCCCCTCAAGGACGGCGTGATCGCCGACTTCGAGATCACCGAGCGAATGCTCCGGTACTTCATCCTCAAGATCCACAAGCGCCGCTACCTGGCCCGCCCGCGCGTCGTGGTCTGCGTACCCTCCGGCATCACGGGAGTGGAGCGCCGCGCCGTCATCGAGGCGTCCACGCAGGCCGGCGCCCGTCAGGTGCACATCATCGAAGAGCCCATGGCCGCCGCCATCGGCGCGGGCCTGCCCGTCCACGAGGCCACCGGCAACATGGTCGTGGACATCGGCGGCGGGACCACCGAGGTGGCCGTCATCTCCCTCGGCGGAATCGTCACGGCACAATCCATCCGGGTGGCCGGCGACGAGCTGGACAACGCGATCATCCAGCACATCAAGAAGGAGTATTCGCTCCTCCTCGGCGAGCGCACGGCCGAGCAGATCAAGATCACCATCGGCTCGGCCTACGACCTGGACAAGGACGAGCACACCGAGATCCGCGGCCGCGACCTGGTCTCCGGCCTCCCGAAGACCGTCGTGATCTCGGCCGCCGAGGTCCGCAAGGCGATCGAGGAGCCGGTCAACGCCATCGTCGACGCCGTCAAGACCACCCTCGACAAGTGCCCGCCGGAACTCTCGGGCGACATCATGGACCGCGGCATCGTCCTCACCGGAGGCGGCGCCCTGCTCCGCGGCCTCGACGAGCGGCTGCGCCGCGAGACGGGCATGCCCATCCACATCGCCGAGGACCCGCTCGACTCCGTCGCGCTCGGATCCGGCAAGTGCGTGGAGGAGTTCGAGGCGCTCCAGCAGGTCCTGGACGCCCAGCCCCGACGCTGACCCGGCCCGCCGCGGGGCGGTGGAACGCAAATGATCCGCCGTACGGGTGCTACCGGGCCCGTACGGCGGATCGTTGATATACAGGCAAGGTCCGGTTCGAGCCCCGGCTCCACCGGAGCGGCTCCGCCGCACGGGTAACTACGAGGAAGGCACGGCCGCCGCACGTGAGGGACACACGAGAAAGCCGGCTGCTCCTGGTGCTTCTGATCGCCATCGCGTTCGCATTGATCACGGTGGACATCAGGACGGGCGAGGATTCGCCCGTCGACGGTGCCCGGCAGGCCGCCGCAGCGGTCTTCGGGCCGGTCGAGAAGGGCGTGGCCAAAGGGGTCGACCCGGTCGCCAACGCCATAGGGGCGGTACGGGACTCCGGCGAGCGGCACAACCGCATCGCGACGCTGGAGCGCGAGAACGCGGCGCTGAAGGCCAAGCTGGGCAGCGACGACCAGACCCGCAGCAGGATCCGCGAACTGGACGAGATGCTCAAGCGCGCGGGCGCCGGCCAGTACGGCATCAAGGGCGCCGAGGTCATCGCCATAGGAGCGGCCCAGGGCTTCTCCTGGACCGTGACCATCGACGCCGGCAGCAAGGACGGCATCGAGCGCGACATGACCGTCCTGAACGGGGACGGACTCGTCGGCCGCGTCGCCACCGTCGGCCCCGACACCGCGACCGTGGTCCTCGCCAACGACCCCGACTTCACCGTCGGCACGCGTCTGGAGAAGACCGGCGAGCTCGGTTTCGCCACCGGCCAGGGCGACCGCGCGCTGTCCGTGCAGATGCTCAACGGCAAGGCCAAGATCAACCCCGGTGACCGCCTCGTCACCTTCGGCTCGCGCGGCAACAAGCCCTTCGTCCCCGGTGTCCCGATCGGCGAGGTGGTCAAGGTCGACCCCTCGCGCGGCGACCTGACCCGGACCATCTGGGTCCGCCCGTTCGTCGGCTTCTCGCGCCTGGACATCGTCGGCGTCGTGGTGATGCCCCCGCGCGAGGACCCGCGCGACGCCGTCCTGCCGCCCAAGCCCGAGGCGCCCAAGCCCACCCCGACGGTCACCGTCACGGTCACGCCGTCGGCCAGCGCGCCCGGCAAGCCGGCCGAAGAGTAGGAGCCGACCACCATGCGCTTCAACCGGATCCTGCTCGCGGCCACGCTCGTCGTGGTCGCCCTCGTCGTCCAGGTCTCCGTCCTGGGCCGGCTCCAGCTCCCCGGGGCCGTCCCCGACCTGCTCCTCCTCACCGTCGTCGCCCTCGCACTCGTGTACGGGTGCGTCAGTGGCGCCCTCATCGGCTTCGCCGCCGGCCTCCTCGCCGACCTGGCCCCGCCCGCCGACCACGCCGCCGGCCGCTACGCGCTCGTCCTGTGCGCCATCGGCTACGTCGCCGGCCTGGTCCGCCCCGACACCGGGCGGTTCCGCTCCGCCTGGGGCCCGATGCTCACCGTCGTCGGCGCCGCCTTCGCCTCGACCCTGCTCTACGCGGGCGTCGGCGCGCTGGTCGGCGACACGGCCGCCCGCCATGTGGGTCTGACCGGGCTGCTGTTCACCGCGGTCCTCTACGACCTGCTGCTCGCGCCCTTCACCGTGCCGTTCATCATGGCGCTGGCCCGCCGCGCCGAGAACGACCCGATGGCCGTCGACGCCAACGGCGGCCCCCCGGCGGGCAAGGACATCGCCTCCGGCTGGCTGGCCGGCGGCACCGGACTGCGGATCGGCAGCCAGCGCGGCGGCCTGCGGATGAAGACCGCCCGCAGCCGCGCCAACCGGGCCGGCCGGATAAAGGGCGTCAAGGGAATCAAGGGTGTGAAGAGCGTCAAGAAGCTGTGAGGGAGGAGCAGGCGTGACCAATGTTCCGGAGACCGGCCGCACCTCCCGGGTGCAGATCAGGCTCGTCATCATCCAGGTGCTCGTCCTCTCGATGTTCCTCACCCTGGGCGGGCGCCTCTGGTACCTCCAAATCCGCAACGGCGACGAGTACTACCACGAGGCGAAGAGCAACCACGTGCAGCGGGTCGTCCAGCCGGCCGTGCGCGGGGCGGTCCTCGACGCCCGCGGGGTCCCGCTCGCCGACAACGAGACCAGGCTGGTCGTTTCCGCCAGCCGCACGGCGCTGATGAAGATGAAGGACCGGGGCAAGGCCGTCATGACCCGCCTCGCCGACGTCCTGGACATGACCCCCAAGGAGGTCATGGAGAAGGTCCGCCTCTGCGACTCCGAGACCCCGGCGCCCTGCTGGAACGGCTCCCCGTACCAGCCGATTCCGATCACCCTCGAAGCCAGCACGCAGCAGGCGCTGCAACTGCGTGAACGCCCCGAGGACTTCCCCGGCATCACCGCGGAACCCACCGCCGTCCGCCGCTACCCGGCACCCGGCGGCGCCCGTACCGCACAGGTGCTCGGATACCTCTCGCCGGTCACGGACGAGGAGATCCAGAAGGCCAAGGACTCCGACTCGCCGCACCTGCGCTCCGACCAGGTCGGCCGCTCCGGACTCGAACGCACCTTTGACAAGCAGTTGCGCGGCAAGGCGGCGGTCACCTCCTACGAGGTCGACAACCTCGGCCGGGTCATGCACCAGACCGAGTCCGACCCGGGCGTGCCCGGATCCACCCTCGTCACCAGCATCGACGCCCGCGTCCAGTCCGTCGCCGAGTACGAGCTCCAGCAGGCGATGAAGACCGTCCGCAACGAGACCGACAACATCACCGGCCGCAAGTACGAGGCCGACTCGGGCGCCGTCGTCGTCATGGAGACCAAGACCGGCCGCGTCGTCGCGATGGCTTCCCAGCCCGACTACGACCCCAACGCCTGGGTCGGCGGTATCTCCGGCAAGGACTACGCGAGTCTCACCAGCAAGAACTCCAACTACCCGCTGCTCAACCGGGCCATCCAGGGCCAGGCCCCCGCGGGCTCCATCTTCAAGGTGGTCTCCGCGAGCGCGGCCGTGCGGGCCGGCTACGACTTCGACGACAAGTACAACTGCAGCGCTTCCTACAACATGGGCGGCCGGAGCTTCGCCAACTTCGAGTCCAAGGGACACGGCCCCATCACCCTCGCCGAGGCCCTCAAGTTCTCCTGCAACACCGTCTTCTACGCCCTCGGGCACAAGGAGTGGCAGCGCGACGGCGGCCTCAAGCCCAACAAGGACGCCCACGACTGGTTCTACCGGACCGCCCGCGAGTTCGGCCTCGGCTCCGAGACCGGGATCGACCTGCCGAACGAGGTCACCGGCCGCATCCCCGACCGCCGCTGGAAGAAGAGCTTCTGGACGGCCAACAAGGACTCCTGGTGCAAGCAGGGCAAGAAGGGCGGCACCTACGTCGAGCAGATCGCCTACGAGAGCTGCCTCGAAGGCAACCAGCTGAAGGCCTTCGACAGCATCAACTTCGCGATCGGCCAAGGCGACGTCCTCGTCACCCCGATCCAGATGGCCACCGCTTACGCCGCCATCAGCAACGGCGGCACGCTCTACCACCCCATCGTCGGCAAGGCCGTGATCAGCCCCGACGGCAAGCGCATCGACATGATCAAGCCCAAGCCCCACGGCAGGCTCCCGATCAACGCCAAGACCATCAGCGACCTCGACAGGGGCCTGCGCATGGTCGTCGAGCCCGGAGGCACCGCCGCCTGGCGGTTCGGCGGCTGGCCACTGGACAAGATCCCGATGAGGGCCAAGACCGGCACCGCCCAGGTCTACGGCAAGCAGACCACCTCGTGGCTGGCGACCTACACCGACGACTTCACGATCGTCATGACGATCTCCCAGGGCGGCACCGGCTCCGGGGCCGCCGGCCCCGCCGTCCGCAACATCTACAACGCCATCTACGGCCTCGACATGGCCGGCAAGCAGGACGTGAACAAGGCCCTGCTGCTGCGACCCGAGGCGAAACTGCCCAGGATCCGCCCCGACGGCTCCATCGACTCCCCCGAGATCCGGCCGTACGTGCCGCCGTCCCCGGAGGAGCTGGCGCCGCCCGCGCTCGCCGGCCCGCCCGCCGCGCGTCCCGCGCAGCACGACTGAGGACCGAAACAGACATGCAGACCGCCAACAAGTTCTCCGTCTCCCGGTACTCGCCCGAGCGCGGGGCGATGGCCAAGCTGACCGCGCGCGACTCCGTGGTGCGCCGGCTCGACTGGCCGATACTCCTCTGCGCGCTCGCCCTCTCCCTCCTCGGCTCCCTGCTGGTGTGGTCGGCGACCCGCAACCGCACCACGCTGAACAACGGGGACCCGTACTACTTCCTCTTCCGGCACGCCATGAACACCGGCATCGGCCTCGTGCTGATGATCGGCACCGTCTGGCTCGGCCACCGCACCCTGCGCGGCGCCGTGCCGATCCTCTACGGGCTCTCCCTCGTGCTGATCCTCGCCGTGCTCACCCCGCTCGGCGCCACCATCAACGGCGCTCACGCCTGGATCGTGATCGGCGGCGGCTTCTCGCTCCAGCCCTCCGAGTTCGTGAAGATCACGATCATCGTGGGCATGGCGATGCTGCTCGCGACCCGCGTGGACGCGGGGGACCTCGCGCACCCCGACCACCGCACCGTCGTCAAGGCGCTGTGCCTGGCGGCCGCCCCGATGGGCATCGTCATGCTGATGCCCGACCTCGGCTCCGTCATGGTCATGGTCGTCATCGTGCTCGGCGTGCTGCTGGCCTCCGGCGCCTCCAACCGCTGGGTGTTCGGCCTGCTCGGCTCGGGGGCCGCCGGCGCCATCCTGATCTGGCAGCTCGGCATCCTCGACGAGTACCAGATCAACCGCTTCGCGGCCTTCGCCAACCCGGAGCTCGACCCCGCGGGCGTCGGCTACAACACCAACCAGGCGCGGATCGCCATCGGCTCCGGCGGCCTGAGGGGATCCGGGCTCTTCCACGGCTCGCAGACCACCGGCCAGTTCGTGCCGGAGCAGCAGACCGACTTCGTCTTCACGGTCGCGGGGGAGGAGCTCGGCTTCGTCGGAGCCGGGCTGATCCTCGTGCTCCTGGGCGTCATCCTGTGGCGGGCCTGCATCATCGCCCGCGAGACGACCGAGCTGTACGGGACGATCGTGTGCGCCGGGATCATCGCCTGGTTCGCCTTCCAGGCCTTCGAGAACATCGGGATGACGCTGGGAATCATGCCGGTGGCGGGGCTCCCGCTGCCGTTCGTGTCCTACGGAGGGTCATCGATGTTCGCCGTGTGGGTGGCCGTCGGGCTGCTCCAGTCGATCAGGGTGCAGCGGCCGATGTCGGCCTGACCAGCCGCACGGGGGACGCTTTCGGCCGCTCTCCCCGTTCGCCTTCACCTCGTCGCCCGTTCGGGACTAGGTTCGGTTCATGGCGGACACGAAGCGCGAGATCGAGCGGAAGTTCGAGTTCTCCACGGTCAAGCAGGCCCGGCGCGGGGTGCCGGACCTGACGGGCACGGCCGACGTCGCGGCCGTCACCGACCAGGGCACCGTGGACCTCGACGCCGTCTACTACGACACCCACGACCAGCGGCTCGCCGCCGACGGGCTCACCCTGCGGCGGCGCACCGGCGGCAAAGACGCGGGCTGGCACCTGAAACTGCCGGTGTCACCCGGCGTGCGCGACGAGATCACGGCTGCGCTCAGCGACACCGTCCCGCGCCCGCTCGCCGCCCTGCTCCGCTCCCGGATCCGTGACGAGGCCCTGGAACCGCAGGTCAGACTGCTGTCCTCGCGCAAGGTCAGCCACCTCCTCGACGTCGACGGGGCCCTCCTCGCGGAGCTGTCCACCGACGCCGTGCGGGCCGAGCGAGCCGGCGCCACCGCTGCCTGGACCGAGGTCGAAGTGGAACTCGCCGACGGGGTCGGCCCGGAGCTGCTCGACGCCGTCGAGAAGAAGTTCCGCACAGCAGGGCTCCGGGTCTGCCCCGCGCCCTCCAAGCTGGCCCGCGCCCTCGCCGAGACCTCCGCCGAGCCGCCGGCCCGCGCCGAGGCCCGGCCGCCCGAGGGCACGACGGGCGCGCACGTCCTCGCGTACCTGCGCGAACAGCGCGACACCCTGATCGCCCAGGACCCCGCCGTACGCCGCGGGCTGCCGGACTCCGTCCACCGGATGCGGGTCGCCACCCGGCGGCTGCGCAGCGCCTTCAAGACCTACCGCCGGGTCCTGGACCCCGACGCGACCGGCCCGATCCGCGAGGAGCTGCGCTGGCTCGCCGGCGAGCTCGGGGTCGACCGCGACCAGGAGGTGCTGCTGGAGCGGATCCAGACCCGGCTCGGCGAACTCCCGGTGACCCTGCAGCTGGGCCCGGTCCGCGGCCGCCTGAAGATCTGGAACACCGCCCGCCGCACCGGGTCGCGCCGCGTGGCGCTCGCCGCCCTCGACAGCAGGCGCTACGTGGCCCTGCTGAACGACCTCGACGCCCTGCTGGCCGACCCCCCGCTGCTGAAGACCGCCGGCCGGGCCGCCGACGCGGCCCTGCCCGCGGCCGTCATCGGCGACTACGAACGCCTCGCCGGCCGGGTCGAAGGCGCACTGGCCATGGAGCTGGGCCCGGCCCGCGACCTGGCCCTGCACGACGCCCGCAAGGCGGCGAAACGCGCCCGGTACGCGGCCGAGGCGGCCACCCCGGTCCTCGGCAAGCCGGCCAAGCGCCTGGCCAAGTCTGTCAAGGCGGTCCAGAGCCTGCTCGGCGACCACCAGGACAGCGTCGTCGCCCGGGAGGCCCTGCGCGGGCTCGCGGTCCAGGCGGCCGGGGCGGGGGAGTCCTCGTTCACCTGGGGCGTGCTCTACGCCCGCGAGGAAGCGCTGTCCGAGCGCCGCGAGCGGGAACTGCCCGAGGCGTGGGAGGGAACCAAGGCCCGGGCGGGTGCACTGCGCGGCTGATCACGGGGCGGGGGGCCACCGGGCCCCGGGGTACGCTTGAGAGTCGCCCCCTGCCCGCTTCAGAAAGTCGCGTGATGACCGAGTCGGTCTTCCCTCAGCTCGAGGCATTGCTCCCGCACGTCCAGAAGCCGATCCAGTACGTCGGCGGTGAGCTCAACTCCACCGTCAAGCCCTGGGACAGCGCCGACGTGCGCTGGGCGCTCATGTACCCGGACGCGTACGAGGTCGGCCTGCCCAACCAGGGCGTCATGATCCTGTACGAGGTGCTGAACGAGCGCGAGGGCGTGCTCGCGGAGCGCACGTACAGCGTGTGGCCGGACCTCGAAGAGCTGATGCGCGAGCACAAGGTGCCGCAGTTCACCGTCGACTCGCACCGTCCGGTCGGGGACTTCGACGTCTTCGGGCTCTCCTTCTCCACCGAGCTCGGCTACACCAACATGCTGACGGCCCTCGACCTCGCGGGCATCCCGCTGGAGGCCAAGAACCGTACGCTCGATCACCCCATCGTCCTCGCGGGCGGCCACGCGGCCTTCAACCCCGAGCCGATCGCGGAGTTCATCGACTGCGCGGTCATCGGCGACGGCGAGCAGGCCGTCCTCGACATGACCGAGATCATCCGCGCCTGGAAGGCGGAGGGCCGGCCGGGCGGGCGCGAAGAGGTCCTCCTGCGGCTCGCGAAGACCGGCGGCGTCTACGTACCGGGCTTCTACGACGTCGAGTACCTGCCGGACGGCCGCATCGGCCGCGTCGTCCCGAACCGGTCGGGCGTGCCGTGGCGCGTGTCCAAGCACACCGTCATGGATCTCGACGAATGGCCCTACCCCAAGCAGCCCCTGGTCCCGCTCGCCGAGACCGTCCACGAGCGCATGTCCGTGGAGATCTTCCGCGGCTGCACCCGCGGCTGCCGTTTCTGCCAGGCCGGCATGATCACGCGCCCCGTGCGGGAGCGAAGCATCACCGGCATCGGCGAGATGGTGGAGCGCGGCCTCAAGGCGACGGGCTTCGAAGAGGTCGGTCTCCTCTCGCTCTCCTCCGCCGACCACTCCGAGATCGCGGACATCGCCAAGGGCCTGGCCGACCGCTACACGGACGACAAGGTGGGCCTGTCCCTCCCGTCGACCCGCGTGGACGCCTTCAACGTCGACCTGGCCAACGAGCTGACCCGCAACGGCCGCCGCTCCGGCCTGACCTTCGCCCCCGAGGGCGGCTCCGAGCGCATGCGCAAGGTCATCAACAAGATGGTCTCCGAAGAGGACCTGATCCGTACGGTCGCCACGGCGTACGGCAACGGCTGGCGCCAGGTGAAGCTGTACTTCATGGTCGGCCTGCCGACCGAGACCGACGAGGACGTGCTCCAGATCGGCGACATGGCGGTCAACGTCATCGCCAAGGGCCGCGAGGTCTCCGGCCAGAACGACATCCGCTGCACGGTGTCGATCGGCGGGTTCGTGCCGAAGCCGCACACCCCCTTCCAGTGGGCGCCGCAGCTGTCGGCGGAGGAGACGGACGCCCGTCTGGCCAAACTCCGGGACAAGCTCCGCGGGGACAAGAAGTACGGTCGCTCCATCGGCTTCCGCTATCACGACGGCAAGCCGGGCGTCGTCGAGGGCCTGCTCTCGCGCGGTGACCGCCGCATCGGCGACGTCATCCGCGCCGTGTACGAGTCGGGCGGCCGCTTCGACGGCTGGCGCGAGCACTTCAGCTACGACCGCTGGATGCAGGCGGCCGAGAAGACCCTGCCCGCGTACGGCGTGGACGTGGCCTGGTACACGACCCGCGAGCGCACCTACGAAGAGGTGCTGCCCTGGGACCACCTGGACTCCGGTCTCGACAAGGACTGGCTCTGGGAGGACTGGCAGGACGCCCTCGACGAGACCGAGGTCGAGGACTGCCGCTGGACCCCGTGCTTCGACTGCGGCGTGTGCCCGCAGATGCAGACCAGCATTCAGATCGGACCGACCGGGCAGAAGCTGCTGCCCCTCTCGGTCGTGAAGTGACCTCGGGCTGAGCCCGGCGGCCCCGTCCATGCCCCCCACCGGGATCGGTGGGGGGCATGTTCGTTCGATCACCGGTTGAAGGTTTCCGCCATCTACTGAACAGCGGCCCCCGGTGCAACGGCGCGGGGCCCTGGTGTGTCCTTAGGGGCATGGAACTCGAGAAGTCGCAGCCGGCGCCGCAGGGTGACGGGTGTCTGGTGGGGGCCGTCCGGATCCCCGTGAAGATCGTGGCGGTGTTGATCGTGCTGCCCGTACGGGTGGTCTGGGACCTGCTCGTCGCCGCCGCGCGGATGCTCCACCGGACGGTCCTCGGGCCGCTGTGGGAGCACGTTCTGCGGCCGGCGCTGCGCGGGCTCGGGCTGGTGATCGAGATCCTGGTGAAGACGGTCTTCTACTGGCCCTGGGTCGGGCTCTGGCGCTTCGTCGTCGTCCCGGTCGGGAGGGCGATCGCCTGGTTCGGGCGGGGTGTGTACGCGTACGTCCTGCGGCCGGTCGGCCAGGGCGCGGGCTGGGTCGGGCGGGCCGTGTACGCCTACCTGCTGGGGCCGCTCGGCCGGGGGATCGGCCAGCTGGGGCAGGGCCTGTACGCGTACGTGCTGCTGCCGCTCGGTACGGGCATCAAGTGGGGCGGCTGGGCACTGGCGATGGCGCTGTTCGTCTGGCCGTGGGTCGGGATCTGGCGGTTCGTCATGGTTCCGGTCGGGCAGTACGTCCTGGTGCCGCTCGGGCACGGCCTCGCGTGGCTGGTCACCCAACTGGTCCGGTACCTGCTGGTCTTGCCCGTGCGGGCGCTGTGGCGGTACGTCGTCGCGCCGGTCGGGCGGGTGCTGTACACGTATCTGCTCACCCCGCTGGGCCGGCTGCTCGTCAGCGCCTGGCACCTCGCCGGCCGGCTGAGCCGGGCGCTCGGGCGCGGCCTCGTACGGCTGTGGCGCGGACTCGTCGTGCGGCCGGTCACCTGGACGTACCGGCGGATCGCCACGCCCGTCGGGCACGCCGTCCGCGCGGCGTGGACCGCCGCCCGCCGCGCGGTCCGCACGGTGCACCGGCAGGCGATCGCTCCCGTCGGCCGCGCCGTCGGCGAGGTCTGGCGGACCTCCCGCCTCGCGGTCCGCGAGGCGGGGGACGACGTACGCCGGGCACTGTTCGGCGGGCCGCCCCGGGAACCGGCGAGGTCACGGGCGCGTACTCTGGGTAGTAAGACAGCCGCAGGCGACACGCCCGCCCCCGAGATCTCCTTGTACAAGCAGGGGTGAGCCGGAGGGCACGGCGGGCCGGCAGGCTCCACAGACCTCAGGGCGACGCGCGAGCCGCGGAGCCCCGCACAAGGAGAAGAACCACTGGGCAAGCGCCAGCCCGAAGGCCCGCCTCCCGCACCGGTGGTGCAGCGCATTCGTCTGCGCTACACCAAGCGCGGCCGCCTCCGGTTCACCAGCCACCGGGACTTCCAGCGTGCCTTCGAGCGGGCCCTGCGCCGCTCCGAGGTACCCATGGCGTACTCGGCGGGCTTCACCCCGCACCCCCGCGTCTCGTACGCGAACGCCGCCCCGACCGGGACGGGCAGCGAGGCCGAGTACCTGGAGATCGCCCTCGCGGAATCCCGCGACCCCGCGGTCCTGCGCAAGCTGCTCGACGATTCGATGCCCGTCGGCCTCGACATCATCGACGCCGTCGAGGCCCGCACCTCAGGGCTCGCCGACCGGCTGACCGCCTCCGTATGGGAGCTGCGCCTGGACGGCGTGGAGCCCGCGGACGCCGAGCGGGCCGTCGAAGCCTTCCTCGCCGCCGAGGCCGTCGAGGTCCAGCGCCGCACCAAGAACGGCATGCGGACCTTCGACACGCGCGGAGCCGTGGTCGCTCTGGAAGCGGTCGCGGCAGCGGGTGATAGGCCCCTGGACCATGCTTGTGCGATACTGCGGCTGGTTGTTCGGCATCTGACACCTGCCGTGCGACCCGACGACGTCCTGTCCGGTCTCCGAGCTGTGGCCGACCTAACGCCGCCGGTCCCCGCTGCGGTGACCAGGCTGGCGCAGGGGCTCTTCGACGAGGAGTCCGGCACGGTGACCGACCCGCTCGCGCCCGACCGCGAGGCTGTCGCGACCGCCCCACCCACGGCGGCCGCAACCGCCGACGCGAAGGCGCCGGAAGGTCCCGCCGCGTAGGGATCGTCGTCGTCGCGCAGCCCTGGGACTCGGGAGCCACCTGGGTCGGGCCGCGCAACAGACCTGAAGACTTCCGCCAGGCCGTACGGACTACACGTACGGAACCGGCGGCCATTGAACTGAGCTCCCGTGTGGCGAACGCGCCCCGGAGGCCGGCTCCGCGCTCATTACGCGAAGCCGTGCCGGACCGGAAGTCAGCCGCGGCGCCCGGGAGCGTGACGGGAGAACCCCGCATGCTCAACAGCGAAAACGACAACAACACCACCGCCGACAGTGGCGCCCCCGGCGACATCCTGCCTCCGCGCAGGCGCCGCCGTGCCGCTTCCCGCCCGGCCGGTCCCCCCGGCGGCCCCGTAGCCGCCGCCGAGACCGCTCCCGCACCCGTGGCGGCAGCCGCTCCCGCCGAGGAGGAGGCCGCTCCGGCCGCCGCTCCGGCTCGTACCCGTCGCCGTGCGACGCGCGCCGTGACCGCTCCCGAGGCGCCCGCTGCCGAAGCCGCGCCCGTCGTGGAGGCTCCGGCCGCTCCCGTGGCGCCCGCCGCCGAGGAGGCCGCTCCGGCCGCCG